>DYKA01000051.1 GCA_020722805.1 Vermiphilus sp. | reverse complement strand
GTCCTCTGGCAGGGACTTGACAGAGACAATTTTTGTGATATATTAAATGAAACTTAAATTTTTTAGAAGGGTTAGTGATAATTTTCACAAAGTTTTTTATGGATACATATTTCATTGACAGTAATAGGTGGCTGGAATTACTTGAAGACAATCTTGATAAATCAGATGTTATCGTTCCCTTTTCTTATAACGGCCTGCCTATTTACGGGTCGCTTTCAAAATCAAACTCATACGAGGTAATTTTCAGTAGAGTGAGACCGGTTCAACCTCTGAAATTTTTTCTCTTTCCGTTTCAGGAGAAGATTGTTCCTGAGATTCGGACGTATGAAAAGAAAACGATTATTGTTGGCGCAGCAAATTGCGATATTGCTGGATTGAAAATACTTGACAGTGTCTTTATGGGACAGGAGTTTAAAGACCCTAACTATGAGATAAGAAGACATAATACAATTATTGTTTCAATTGATTGCACAAGCCCTCTTTCTGTATGCTTCTGCGAATCTGTTGGGATAAGACCATATCCTGAAGATGGGTTTGATTTGAACCTCAGTGTAATGGGAAATGGTTTTCTTGTGGATGTTGGCTCAAAAAAGGGAGATGACCTGCTCGGGAATAAGAATTTTTTGAGACCTGCAAAGAACAGTGAAATAGAAGAAAGAAATAAAATGAGGTTAAAAACACAGTCCCTTATCATCCATAATAATGAGAGTTTTCACTTACCGGAAAATATCTCGGAAGAGTTCTATGGGAACTTTGATTCAAAAATCTGGGAAAATGTGTGGCAGAGATGTGTTCAATGTGGAAGCTGTACCAGCATCTGCCCGACTTGTGTTTGTTTTTTCCTTGAGGATAAAAGTGATAACGAAAAATTTATTAAGAACAGGATTTATGATTCCTGTCTTTTGCCCGGCTATGCAAGGATGGCATCAGGTGTTTCTCCAAGGCCTTTACTCTCGGAAAGATATAGAAATCGCCTTGCCTGCAAATATTCCTATATTGTGAGCAATTATGGAAAAATTGGTTGTACCGGTTGTGGGAGGTGCATTGCGGGATGTCCCGGGAAAATAGATAAAAGAAAAGTTTTAAGCAGTATATTCTCAGGAAGTATCGGAGATGTAAGATATGAGTCACTTAAATATTTATGAGCCAATAAGATGTATCGTTGACAATGTCATAGAGGAATCGCCTGCGATAAAAACAGTTGTCCTCAGAACCGAAAAGCCATTTTCGTTTCAGGCAGGACAGTTCATTTCTCTGACTGTACCTGGTGTTGGGGAAGCACCGTTTACACCCTCGTCGTCTCCATTTGTTGGCGGGAAGATTGATGTCACTGTTATGAAGACAGGTCTTGTTACAGGCGCGATCCATATGTTGAAGAAAGGTGATATTGTCGGTATAAGAGGACCCTACGGAAAACCTTATCCACTTGACAGATTTGCAGGAAAGGAGATTCTGCTTGTTGGCGGAGGAGTGGGGCTTGCTCCACTTCGTTCTCTTTTTCTTGCCCTTCTGCATACGATTAATTCCTATAAGAAAATCATATTCTGTTGCGGTGCCAAAACACCTGCCGACTTTATTTATAAGGACCAGATACTCAAAGAGTGGTTGAAATACTGTGAAAGATTTCCGCTATCATTCAGAATAACAGTTGACAGAAAGGACGAAAACTGGAAATTTATGGAAGGTTTGGTTACAACAACCCTTGATAATCTTGACATTAACATCTCAAACAGCGTTGCTATTGTATGCGGTCCACCTGTTATGATGAGATTTACAACACTGAAACTTCTTGACATTGGGTATGCCGATAGGGATATTTATCTTTCAATGGAAAGAAAAATGTATTGTGGTGTTGGTCATTGCAGGCACTGTCTGATTGGGCCATTTTTTGTCTGCAAGGATGGACCGGTGTTTACTTATGACCTGATAAAAAATGAACCTGGTGTGTGGGCATGAATATGAAAAAACTTTTTATTGATTACGAGGTTTGCAATAAGTGTCCTGAGTGTGTGGTGAGATGTAGTTATATTTTTCATCCGCAGAATAACGGAATTATTTCTTTAAGAGAGGAGATTGCATTTGCTCTTGCCTGTAAAAGATGCGACGATTATCCCTGCGTCAATGCCTGCCCGAATAATGCATTGAAAAGAGAAAATGGTATTATTAAACGCTCCAACTTTATGTGTATCTCGTGCAAGAGTTGTGCTCTTGCCTGTCCATTTGGAATTATTGATACTGACTGGCTTTTATATCTGGGAAACAGATGCGATGTTTGCACTGAAAACAGAATTGATGAAAATCAGAGATTTGTCTGCGTGCAGAGTTGCCCTTATAGCGCATTGAAGATTATTGAAGGTGAACCAGAAGAAAAAGTGCACCTGTATAAAATAGGTGAGCACATAATTGTCAGGGTTATAAACTGGCTTGATCTTTATCAGATTAAGAAATAGAAAAAAACAATGGAAATTATCAAAATATTTGCAATGGTTGCAGGAAGTTTTGTACTGTTCGGGATACTTGGAATTATGAGTGGCTGGGTTGACAGAAAGGTCACTGCGAGAATCCAGTGGAGGGTTGGACCGCCATGGTGGCAAAATTTTGCTGATTTTATTAAACTTACCGGCAAGGAAACCGTAGTACCCGAAGGTGCCAATCAATTTCTGTTTTTGGTTTCACCTGTTGCGGGCATAATCTCTGCGACAGTTACGGGCGCTGTCCTGCTTTCAAGCACATTTTTCAATCCCTTTAAGTGGGACTTAATCATAATCATTTATTTATTGATGATTCCATCTGTTGCAATGGTTATTGCTGGTGCTTCCTCTGGCAATGTGCTTGCTTCCATTGGTGCAGGTAGAGAATTACGTTTGTTTCTCAGTTATGAACTTCCATTTATTCTTGCTTTGCTTGTGCCTGTCATAAAATTTGGGACTGCACAGGTTTCAGAAATTGTGAGATTTCAACAGATTTATAGAATAAATGTAGGATATTTATCAGGTGTGATTGCCTTTGTGATTGCTTTACTCGCGTTTATGGGTAAAATTGGATATGTTCCGTTTGATGTTCCTGAAGCAGAAACAGAACTGGCAGCAGGAACCTTTGTTGAATATTCTGGACTTCCTCTTGCTCTGTTCAAACTTATGAAATGGATTTTACTTTCTGTTGGGATTTCGTTTTTTGTTATTTATTTCCTTGGAGGATTTGCCAATCCGATAACAGGTGCTCTGAAATACCTTTTTGTGCTTGTTTTAATAATTCTGATAAAAAATACAAATCCACGTCTGAGAACAGACCAGGTTTTGAGGTTTTTCTGGGGATGGTTGACAATTCTGGGACTGTTTGCGATACTGCTTGTCTTGCTGGGATATTGAGAAAAGGAGTGTTGATGGTACTTGATTTGAAAAAGAAGGCACTGAAAAAATCGCTTTTTGTTTTTCATCTTTCAACAGGTTCATGCAACAACTGTGACATTGAAATTCTTGATTGTCTCACTCCAAGGTTTGATATTGAAAGGTTTGGTATGACCCTTGTTGGAAGTATAAGGCATGCAGATGTCCTTCTTATAACAGGCATAGGAAATATTAAAAATGCTGGGAGAATAAAGAAACTATACCATCAAATGCCAAAGCCCGGTTTTGTTGTTGCTATAGGAGCGTGTGCCTGTACAGGAGGAATATTCAGGGAAGGTTATAATATGGCTGGACCCATTGACAGGATAATACCTGTTGATGTTTATATACCGGGTTGTCCTCCAAAACCAGAAGCAATGATATCTGGCATTGTCAGGCTGCTTAACAGAATCAAGTGAGGTAAGTATGGATATACTTGAAACTTTAAGAGAGAGATTTTCCGACAAAATAAAAAATGTCAAAATTCACACGGATAAAAGGATTTATATTGATATAGATAAGGAAAATCTTCTTGAGGTGGCCAGTTTTGTCTTTAATGATATGGATGCAAGATTTGTTACTGCTTCCGGGGTTGATAACCTTGATAGCATGGAAATTTTGTATCACTTTTCTATTGACAGGGAAGATGTGATTGTTTCGTTGCGGGTTCTTCTTGACAGAGAAAATTCTGTTGTTGAATCTCTGGGTTCTATAATCAAGGGAGCACTTAACATTGAAAGGGAAATGTATGAACTTCTCGGCATAAAATTTCTGAATCATCAGGATTTAAAGAGATTGCTTCTCGCAGAGGATTATCCAGAAGGTGTTTATCCTTTGAGAAAGGATGACCAGAAGGGGAAAAAATGAAAAAGGTAATTGTACCCATAGGCCCTTATCATCCGCTTCTTGAAGAGCCAGAATATTTTGCCCTTTACTGCGATGGGGAACTTGTTGTAGATGTTGAATGGATGGCTGGCTATAATCACAGAGGAATTGAAAAAATTTCAGAGAGTAAACACTGGGATCAGGTCACATTTCTGATTGAGAGAATCTGCGGGATATGTTCCACCTCTCATCCAATTGCATATTGCAATGCTGTTGAAGACCTTGCAAAGGTTGAAATTCCTGAAAGGGCAAAGTATATCCGTTCAATTGTTGGAGAACTTGAAAGAATCCATAGCCATTTACTCTGGGTTGGTCTTGCAGGTCATTTTCTCGGTTATAACACTGTTTTCATGTGGGCATGGAAATATAGGGAACCCATCCTTGATATAATGGAGATGGTTACAGGAAACAGAAACCATTATGCAATGATGAAGGTCGGCGGTGTAAGAAGGGACATAGAGGATGCTGATATACCAATAATAAGGAAAATACTTGAACAACTTAAGCCAAAACTTGAAATGCTTACAGGAGCAGTTCTTGATGACCCTGTGCTCGCTGCAAGACTGAAAGGAGTAGGCGTTTTGACCGCACAGGATATAAAGGAATATGGTGCCCTTGGTCCTGTTGCCCGTGCATCAGGAGTTGATATTGATGTAAGAAGAGACAGCCCCCATGCTGCATATGGACTTGTTGAATGGAAGGTCATAACCTGTAAAGAAGGGGATGTTTTTGCTAAAGCAGTGGTGCGTCTTCTTGAGTGTTTTGAATCTATTAAAATTATTGAACAATGTCTTGATAATCTGAAAGGAAAAAAGGGAGAGATTTCTATTGATGTTCGCAATATTCCGCCTGGAGAAGGAATTGGGCATTATGAAGCACCGAGGGGAGAATGTTTTCATTATGTTAGAAGTGATGGAACAAGCCGCCCATTAAGGCATAAAATAAGAGCGCCAAGTTTTATGAATATACCTACATTCAAAGCAAGTTGCATTGGCGAAACGGTTGCTGATGTTACAATTATTCTTGCAGGCGTGGATCCGTGTTATTGCTGCACTGAGAGATCTGCGGTTGCCTATGATGTCAGTACCCGGAAAAAGATTCTTGATGGAAGCGACCTGATAAAGCTAAGTCATGAGAAGACAGGTAAAATAAGAAAGCAGTTTGGAATCAAGGATAAATGATGGAAATAATATACTATTTGATTGGGATTCCTTTTGCTGCGGGATTGATATGCTTTTTACTTCCGAAAAGGATGCGGCTTTTGATATGGGGTATTGCATTTAGTGTTTCTGTTTTTCTGTTTGCATCGTTTTTATATTTTTTCAACAGCCCCCCTGCACCAGCAGGTTTGTGGTTTCTGTGGGACAATTTGACAAATCTTACCCTTCTTGGAATTGGATTTTTTGGATTGATTATTTCAATCTACAGTTATAAGGTTGTTGATGTATCTGTCAACAAGTATTACGCTTATTTGTTATTAACTCTTGCGGCAAGTATCGGCGCTGCAGTTTCCAATAATCTCATACTGATGTCTGTTTTCTGGGGCATTCTTGCAATTACTCTGTATCTTATGATAAATCTTGGTGGTCCTGATGCTTCATATCCAGCGAAGAAGACATTTATTATCGTTGGAGGGAGCGATTCATTTTTGATAATGGGGATTGCAATATTATGGGTAGTTACTGGTCATATAAACATAACTGAGATAAATTTGCAGATTGACAGTTGGCTTTCTACCTGTGCATTTTTATGTTTGATTTGTGCAAGTTTTGCAAAAGCCGGGGCAATGCCACTTCATACATGGATTCCTGAGATTTCAGAGAAAGCACCTGTGTCGGTAATGGCTTTTCTTCCCGCATCCCTGGATAAACTGCTGGGAATTTATCTTCTCGCAAGGGTATGTCTCAATCTTTTTTCTTATCATGAATCTTTATGGTTTCTGTTGCGTTTACTCGGTTCAATTACAATTATTGGAGCAGTATTTCTTGCCCTTATCCAGCACAACATGAAAAAGCTTCTTGCTTATCATGCTGTAAGTCAGGTTGGCTATATGGTCGTGGGTATTGCTTCAGGTAATCCAATCGGGATATGCGGCGGACTTTTTCATATGATCAACAATACAATATACAAGTGCTGTCTTTTTCTTGGGGCAGGTAGTGTTGAAAAACAGGCAGGTACTACTGATCTTGATAATCTTGGCGGACTTGGGAAAATTTTACCGCTGACATTCTTTTCTTTTCTCTTTGCATCATTTGCTATCAGCGGTATTCCGCCTTTTAATGGATTTTTTTCAAAGTGGATGATTTATCAGGGTTTGATTGAAGCAGCCAAGAATGGTGAGCCATCATGGATTTTGTGGATTACTATGGCATTGGTCGGCAGTGGACTGACACTTGCAAGTTTTATGAAGATTATTCACGCAGTTTTTCTCGGCAGACCTTCTGATAAATTAAAGGTACAAGATATTAAAGAGGCACATTGGACAATGACATTTTCAATGATTGTACTTGCATTATTGTGCCTGATTTTTGGTGTGTTTTTTATCAGGATACCTTTGCTGAAATTTCTTGTTCCTATTGTTCCATCGGTTGATGTGGCAAATATTTTGAACCTGCTTCTGCCACTTGCTTTACTTGTAGCCGGGATAATACTTGGAATGCTTTTTTATCCGCTACTTGTGCCGAGAAAAAGAAGAATTACAGAACCATTTATAGGGGGAGAAATACAGAATCAGAATATGAGGCCTTCTGGAACTGAATTTTACAATCCCGTGAAGGAGATGAGATTTTTGCAGACAATGTATCGTGCCTCTGAAAAGAAAGTCCTTGATCTGTATGAGGTTTTGAAATCGTTTACTCTGTATTTTACTGAGGGGTTTCGTTCGCTGCATTCAGGTATTCTCGGGACTTATCTAACCTGGATTCTTTTTGGGATGGTGGTTTTGCTTTATCTTTTTATTAAATGGTGAGAATAGTATGAGAAAAGGGGATGTGAAAAATGATTGAAACTGTTGTAGGAACAATGATTTTGTTTATGGCCATTTCAGCAATTATTGCTCTTGAGACAAAAGATTTGCTTTCATCTATTATTTCTGTGGGTGCTATTGGTGTGGCAACCAGTATTTGCTTTTTACTTGTTGGAGCGCCTGACATAGCCATTACACAGATGGTTGTTGAAGTTCTTTCTCTGATAATACTTATCAGGGCCACAATAAGACGGGATTTAACCACCATTAACGGTGACAGGGAGTTTTTTGGTCTTACTGTAACAATTGCACTAATTTTTCTTTTCTTCCTTTTTGGTTTCAAGGCATTTTTGACTTTGCCTGAATTCGGGACGCCAGCAATGTCACAATTTATTGAAGCGCCGTCCACCAAATATATAAGTTCTGGTTTCAAAGAAACCGGTGCGAGCAATATCGTGACAGCCATCATTCTTGATTATAGAGGATTTGATACTCTTGGTGAAGTAACTGTATTATTCACTGCAATCTGGGGCGCACTTGCGATAATGAGGGTATACAGTCGGAAAAAGAGGAAAAACAAAAACAGCCATGAATAGAGAAAAAAAGACAGGAATGAGTTTGATTGTGCAAACGGTTACACGGTGGTTGAAGGGTTTTATTTTTATGTTTGGGATTTATCTGGCATTTTACGGGCATCTTACACCTGGTGGAGGTTTTTCAGGCGGGGTTGTGATTGCGACCACATTTGTACTTTTGACGCTGGCTTTTGGCAGGGAAAGGTCCTTGAGCAAACTTGGAAAGGTTCTTGCTTCTGTTCTGGATTGTTCCGGAGCATTGCTTTTTTTATTGATTGCAACTTTAGGGATATTATTCGGTGGTGCTTTTTTCGTAAACTTTCTTGAAAAGTGGTTTCCGAGTGTAAATTTCCGTCTTTTCAGTGCTGGGACTATACCTCTATCCAACATATCAATCGCGATTAAGGTTGGGGCTTCACTATTTATGGTGTTCATAATTCTTGCTGTAAGAAGAGTTGTTGAGGTGGGCGGCAGGAGAAAACTTATATCCACAGAATTTTTTGAAACTTCGGAAAAAAGGAAGGATAAATGATTTACCCTTTGTGTTTTCTTCTTTTTTTAATTGGTCTTTATGGAGCGACCTGCAAGAAGAATATTGTCAAGATTATTCTGGGCTTACTTATTATGGAATATAGTGTAAATCTTTTCTTGATACTTCTTGGGTGGAAGAAAAACGGAATAGCACCAATAATTGACCAATCAACAAGCCATGAGGTTTTCATCGCGCAGTCAGTTGACCCCTTACCTCAGGCACTTGTATTGACATCTATTGTGATAGGACTGGGAGTTTTGTCGCTTATGGTGGCGATATCCATCAGATTATACCAGAGATACGGTACATTTGATATAACCGAAATGAACAAACTTAAGCACTAAATAGAGGGAAATATGACTAATCTATCAGTTTTTATTTCTGTACCTCTTGTAGCAGCATTTTTTATCCCTGTAGTAAGCAGGAAGGTGAAATGGTTCCCTGATGTTTGTGGCATTCTTACAACATTTCTGCTTTTGCTTCTTTCTCTACAAACAATGAATCAGGAAACTGTTTATTCAATGGGCAACTGGCCTGCTCCTTACGGCATCGTGCTGGTTCTTGATGGTTTCAGCTGTCTTCTGCTGATAGTTATTAATCTAATTGGATTTATTTCAACACTTTTTTCATTTGAATATATAGAAAGATTCTATACTTCCAAACTGCGCTATTATTCACTTTTCTTGCTCATGCTGGCTGGAATGAACGGAGTGGTGCTGACCGGAGATTTGTTTAACCTTTATGTTTTTCTTGAGATTGCTTCTATTGCTTCTTATGCTCTTGTTGGATTTGGGTGTTATTCAAGGGAACTTGAGGCTTCATTTAAGTATCTGGTTATGAGTACAATAGCATCGTCATTTATTTTACTTGGTGTCGCTTTGATATATGGAAGGTTTGCCTCATTGAATATTGCACACATTGCACTATTGATAAAACAGTATGGGATGAATGAAACAATGGTTTTTTCTTTTGTACTGCTTCTTGTTGGGTTTGGGGTCAAGGCTGCAATTGTTCCGTTTCATGCCTGGCTTCCCGACGCTCATCCATCAGCCCCGGCTCCAATTTCTGCAATGCTTTCAGGTGTTGTGATTAAGGCCCTCGGAATATATGTTATCGTCAGGCTGGTATATAATCTTTTCGGTATGACCCCATTGATTTCAAACCTGCTTATTTACTCAGGGGTTATTTCAATGATGATAGGGGTACTAATGGCACTCGGACAATGGGATTTTAAGAGATTGCTTGCGTGTCATAGCATAAGCCAGATGGGGTACATTGTCCTTGGTTTTGGACTCGGGACCCCACTGGGCATCCTTGGTGGTGCGTTTCATCTTTTCAATCACTCGTTGTTCAAGTCATTGCTGTTTCTTAATTCTGGAAGTGTTGAATACGAAACGGAAACTCGCAATCTTGAGAAACTCGGTTGTCTTTCACAAAAGATGCCTGTAACTTCAGCAACCAGTTTGATAGCATCTCTTTCAATATCAGGAATTCCTCCATTTAATGGTTTCTGGAGCAAACTAATAATTATTATTGCTGCGGTGCAGGCAGGAAAGCCTGTTTTTGCCCTATGGGCGGTTATTGGAAGTATTCTGACACTTGCTTCATTTTCAAAGATTCAGAGATATGCCTTTTTTGGACACGGAAGACATTTTGATGAAAGCACTCACAAAAACATCAAGGAAGTTCCAGGGTTGATGAAAATGTCAATGATTATCCTTGCAATATTGTGCACTATCACGGGATTGCTTTTGATTAACGGAACAAACGGAATATTCAGTCCAGTAGTTAATGATTTAACCCAGGGACCCGTTCCTTATATTGAAAAAATTTTAGGGTACGAATTTACTAACATTTCTGGATTATTTGGGAACTAAAATGAGAAAAGGAATTTTGTTTCTTCTGTTGTTGATTGTATGGATATTACTGGTATGGCCATTTTCAGGTGGAGCGGTTGATTATCAAAGCATCGTTGCAGGGGTTGTTGTCAGTTTTTTTGCTTCTCTTGTATTCGGAGAATTATTTACAGAATCCCCGCATAAGTTTCTGGGAGTTAAACGGTATCTCTGGGCGATTCTGTATATTCCGATTTTTTTGTGGTCATGTTTGCTGGCAAATCTTGATGTGGCATACAGGGTTTTGCATCCATTACTGCCTATCAAGCCCGGGATAGTAAAAGTAAAAACCAGGTTGAAAAGCAAATCTGCTATTACTGCTCTGGCAAACTCTATTACTCTGACCCCTGGCACCATGACAGTGGAGGTGCTTGATGACGGATATCTCTATATCCACTGGATATGGGTTAAAGAGGCAGATGTGGAAAAGGCAACACTGATAATCGTTAGAAGATTTGAAAATCTTCTTGAAAGGATATTTGAATGATAGGATTTCTTATCATAGTTTTTATATCGTGTAGTTTCATGTGTTTGTACAGGATTGCAAGGGGTCCAACAGCGTCGGATAGAGCCGTGGCAATGGATATTCTGGGTATTATAGTGGTGGGTTTTTGTGTTGTGATGAGTATCTTGACCCGAAAAGAGTTCTACCTTACCACTGCTATTGTATGGGCACTACTGAATTTTGTTGGTATTCTGGCGCTGTCAAAATTTCTTGAAGGCCGCGGTTTTGAGGACTAGGAGTGGATATGAATGAATTTATTGGGTTTACTTTTATCATCATAGGTGCATTGTTTGACCTGTTTGGCTGTATCGGACTGATAAGGTTGCCTGACCTTTACAATAGACTGCAGGCCGCAACAAAATGTGTGACACTTGGAACATGCGGAATACTGCTGGGGTCCTTAATTATTTTTGGTCTTACAGCAGCGGGGATGAAAGCATTTTTATGTGCGCTATTTATCTTGATAACCTCACCCACCTCTGCCCATGCTCTTGCGAGAGCATCTCACATAGCGGGTGTGAAACTCTGGGAAGGCAGTGTGGTGGATAAACTTAAAGAGGACACTGAAAAAAAATGAATTTTTATAAATAGTGGTGGACCAATGAGAAAACCAAAAATAAGAGAATTAAAAGAAGCAGTTAAAAGTCTGGTTTCAAAGCCTTATACGACAAAATTTCCATATCAGGAACATATACCATTTGAAAGGTTTCGGGGCAAGCCCCAGTTTAATCCTGAAAAATGTGTGGGCTGTGGTGCATGTGCCATTGTTTGCCCGGTGGGTGCGATAAAACTTGAAGACAGAATAGACGAAAACAGAACCACGGGAATGAGAAAACTTACACATTTTTCAGGATTATGCATTTTTTGCGGTCAGTGCGAAGCAAATTGTATTGCTGACAAACTCGGCATTAAACTTTCAAGGGAATTTGACCTTGCTTACTTTAGTCATGGAGAGGATGCCCATTCTGTAGAACATGAACTTTTGATTTGCCAGTCGTGCGGAAGGATTATTGGAGCGAGGAAGCACCTTGTATGGGCGATAAGAAAGATTGGACACCTGAGTTTTGCCCAGGGAATTTTGCTGAATATAAATCAGGAGATTATTGAAATCAAAAGTGGGATAGAAGATTCAAAAATATCAAGACCTCTGCAGAGAACAGACATTTTCAAGTTAATCTGTCCTCAATGCAAAAGAGAAGTATTTTTGCTTGATGAGAATATAAAACCCTGAATTTTTTCGTAAATTCAGTAAACATCGTTTACCGAATATTCGGGTTTGTCCCAAAGTTAATTGATTTGACCGATCTTCTACAGTCAAAAATTGCAAGTCTTTAATAATCAATGATTTATAA
>DYKA01000050.1 GCA_020722805.1 Vermiphilus sp. | reverse complement strand
TTACAAACTGACACTCCAGAACCTCCTCTTTTTCATTCTCTATCTGTAAATATTCAGTGAACCACGTCTCGCCTATTTGAGACCTCTTCTTCGCCAAAGGCTTCAGACGGGCAAGTTCTTTTTCGCACTATGCGAACAATGTTGAGGCTCACCGGCTAATTTTCAAGTTTAACTGGTTAATACTTTATTATATACTTTCCCAAATTGTCAAACCCGCCTACGCCAAGGTTACAGCGAGGTCTTGAGATTTAATTATTACTCTCATTATACCCCCAAATTTTTGTCAGGTGTTTCGCAATTTGATTCTCTCCTATCTATTTGAGACATGAATCCTCAATAAACACCGTACATTTTCCCTCGCCCTTAAGGGGGAAGAAGAACGTAGTTAAGTGAGGCCTTACAAATACAGAAAAAATTTCAGGCCCCCTTCTTGATAGAATTGATATCCATATAGAACTTAGCAGTTTACCGGCAAAATTTCTTTTTGAATAGAAAAAAGAGGAAAATTGAGAGGAGATAAGAAAAAGAGTTATTAAAGCATGGGAAATACAGCAGGAAAGATTTAAAGAAATGGATATAAACTTCAACTCCCATATGAAATCAGCAGAAATAAAAAAATTCTGCATAATGGAAAAAGAAGGAAAAAATTCTTGAAGAAGCAATGGAAAAATTAAATTTTTCAGCAAGAAGTTATGATAAAATAAAAAAAGTAGCAAGTACCATAGCAGACCTTGACCAGTCGGAAAAGATACAACCTCATCATATATCGGAAGCCATTCAATATAGAAGTCTAGATGGGGAAATTTTTTGTAAATACTCATCTATGAAAAGGCTTGTCAACCCCCCTATCAATTTTCCTTTTTTCTCTTTTTCAATCCAGATTCTATCTATGGACCATGAATACTTAAGACCTTACCTGAAATAATCTTCTTTTTCTTTCTCTTATTTTATTGTGATATAATTTTTCCACGCTACATCCTTTTTGTTTTTGGGATAGATTGTATCATCAATCTAAACCCTGAGGGTAGCCTTTTCATAGGTGAATATTTACGGAATCTGCAGTTTAGCAGTTTACTTTCTTCAACCAGATGATTGGCTTCACTTTTTTCCTAAAGGGATTTGTAGCTCTTTCTGCCCAGGTTTTGCTTATCAGGGAATTATTTATAGTAGCACACGGCAATGAATTCTCCTTTGGGATTGTGTTTTGCGTCTGGGTAATAAGCGGAGCAATCGGGAGCATCATTTCAGGTCATATTAAGAAGCAGACCCCCCTGCTTTTTCTTTTTCTGGTTTTCCTTGAGGCAATCTGGTTATTTGGAGGGCTGGCAGTGATACGAACCCATCAGACGGTATTCGGATTAAATCCTGGCGAAATCATTGACATACCCCGTTCCATCTGCCTTGTTTTCCTGACTGCAGGCATTTTCAATTTTTTTCAGGGAATGAGATTCATCACAGGCGGGGTTCTTCTGAAAAAACAGATTCTTGACAGTAAAGCGACAGGGCTTGTTTATGGATGGGAAGGCGCAGGTGCGATGACCGCTGGTTTTGCCTTTGCATTCGTTCTGCAAAAATATACTGACCCTTTTCAAACAGCCGGTATCATAATGCTTCTGAACTTTGTGTCTGCTGCAGGCGTATTTTCATCCTGCAAAAGGTGCACTGCAAAGATTGTATGGCTTGTCCTATCAGGACTTCTGATTTTCTCGTTTTGTTATCCTGATACAGGCATTTATTCTGTATTGAACAACAAGACATTGATGAAACAGTGGAAGACAAAAACGCCCCCCTTATATTATGTAAATACACATTATGGTAATGTCACTGTGCTGAAGGATAAGGAACAATTGTCTTTTATGGTTGATGGATGTCTTCTGTTTACCATTCCCCACCCTGATATTGAGTGGATAGAAAATGTTTCTCATTTCCCTCTTCTGTATGCTAAAAAAACAAACAACATACTTATTATCGGTGCCGGCACAAAAGGGGTTATTCCTGAAATCCTGAAGTATAATCCTGAAAGTATTGACTGTGTTGAAATAAATCCTGAACTTATAGAAATTATTAAAAATTATGGCCCTTCCTATCCTATTGAATACAACAGTAAAAAGGTTCACTTTATCATTGATGACCCCGTACATCTTCTGAGAAAATCTGAAAAAAAATGGGATGTTGTTTTGCTGGATGCTGGTTTTCCCTTTTCATTGAAGACAGCGAGATTTTACACTGAAGAATTCTATGCCCTGGTGAAAACCCACCTTGCACCACATGGAATTTTTTACACAGGCCTTGAGGGTTCTCCTGACTATATGTCTCAACCCCTTGCAGACGTCCACAGGATTATCTATGAAACATTGAACAGGGTTTTCCCGGCTGTAAACATTGTTTGCCATTATTACACAGGATACTGTGCAACAGGGCAAGAAGATGCTCCAGCATTCTCCTCTGAGTTTTTCATATCGGCCTTTCACAAAAAGAATATCGCCACAAGAGTTTTTTCTGAGTTCTACATAAGGGATAAACTTGATGAAGAGAAAAAGAAAAACTTCATGAAAATGATTATGCCATTTGAAAACAACATCAACACATTATACAGACCCATCATCATAATTCCAGCTCTAAAGTACTGGTTTTCCCTTTCATCAAGCGGCATAAAGGAAACCAGTGTGAAATCCTTTGTAAGGGTATCGTACATGGTTCTGATTATCCTGTTTCTGGCAGGCATTGCATATTTTTTGAAATTACATAATAGAAAAACAAAGGTGCTTCAACTCATAGTCCTATCAGCTGGCATACTCTCAATCGCATGGGAACTTGTATATCTTTTTGTGTTTCAGATGGGTTTTGGTTCAGTGTACTTTTATTTAAGCATTTTGACAGGACTGTTTATGGGTGGACTGACTGCGGGAAGCATCGTATTCTCATTAAACTCTCACCGCATAAAAAATCCTGAAAGATTATTGTTTGTCTGGCAGATAATACAGTCAGGATTCGCGGTAATAAGCATTGCCTTGATTTTCCTTTTTTCAAAAGTAATGATACCAATGGCTGTTTTCTTTGTATTGATGGCACTTCTCGGTTTTTTTTCTGGATGGGAATTCCCGTTGATTAATATGATTTATCTTACGAAAGGTGCAACCTTTCAGGACTCAGTAAGCAGGTTCTATTATTATGATCTTGTCGGTGCAGGCGCAGGAAGTATTCTGACAACCACACTCCTTGTTCCATTTCTTGGACTCATTACTTCTGGAGTGCTGTTGTTTATTATCAGGGCATCCAACGGAATACTTGTTTGGAAATATGTAAGATACCATACTTAAAAATACGGTGTCGGGTCAACAGAAAAATTTGTTATCCTGTATTTTTTAAGTATTGCCTCAAGAATTTCAAATGATTTTTTCCTTTCTGAAACCTTCCACAGAACTTCTGTTTTTTTACTCGTGTCTGACTCATAAATATCTCCGGATTTTTTCAGTTCATCCAGAATTAAATCCCTGTTTTTCAACCAGTTTCTTCCTGAAAATTGAATTGAAATAAGTTCACCGCAGGGAGGAAATCTAAGTTTTTCTCTTATAGAAAGTTCTCTTCTATAAAACATATCAGCATCGTTTCGGGACAGGTCTCCATAAACATCAAGACCGGGATTTGCCGTTTGAATCACTATGATATTTTCATTTCCGGGCATCATTCTCTTTATTTTCTCAACAATGAGGAAAAAGCGCTCTTCACTTCTAAAGGTACTCCTCGCTGCAAGCATATCAGCATTTATAAAAATCAATAGTCCCGGTGCAATATCCTGAATATAAGAAACAACATGCTGGGTTCCAACAATTATCTGTGATGAAATGTCAACCGGCTGATTTTTAGATACAACGCTGATGCTGAAACCGAAATAGGTTTTTCTCAAGGTATCAACAATCTTCCTGATTCCAGGCTGCCTTATTTTCAAACTCCCTATCTTACATACAGGGCATTTTGAAGGAATTTTGAAAAACTTCCTGTCATTCGCACAAAAAGCATAATCGTCAGACACAGGAACAAGGACACCACCACAGTTCTCACACACAATTGATGCACCGCATTTCTTGCATAGAACGAGCCGTGCATATCCCTTTATGTTGTGAATTAGAACCACCTTTTTTTTCTGCACAATGGTTCTTTCAAGAAGATGCTTTGAAATGTCTGTGAGAACAGTTGATTGCCAGCCCTTATTAAGTTTACTGATAAAAATCTGCGGAGGCGTGTATGAAATTGTGGATTCAACAAGAATGGACTTTCCACTTCTGTAAAGAAAAACATCCGTAAGATCCGGCTGAATTGTTGTAAAAATCACGGGTATGTTTCTCATTTCAGAGATTTTCAGCGCAAGTTCTCTTGAATTATAACGGGGGGACTGTTTCTGCTTATGACCGTACTCAGATGGTTCATCAACAATCAACATTTTCAAATCGGAAACAGGTGAAAATAACACTGTTTTTGTGCCAGTTATTATGAGGTTTTTCTCTTTTAACATCTTGAGCCAGCACAATGTTCTTTCTTTTTTCCCTGCCTCAAAACCCGAATACATCACCCTTTCTCCAAAGACATTCCGTAATTCCAGAAAAGTTTTCTCTGCCTGAGCGACTGTGGAAAAAACAAACACAGCAGAGCCGTCTAAAACTCCCGCAATATCCTGAAAAAATTTCTTTTTCTCTCCGATATTATGAAACCTTACAAGAACAGATTTTTTACCTGTATCAGCGATGCTCCTTAAAACACTGGCAGCAGTTGAATCCTTTTCAGATTCTCTTATAATGTGTTGCCGAACAGGTGAAGGTTTATATTCTATCTTTTTCAGCAGGAATTTCCCCGAAAACACCGACAATACATTGCCAATAGAAGAAAAACAAATATCCGAAACCTCGCGGGCAAGATTAATAAGGTATTCTGGTATCAAGGAATAATCATCATAAACCTTCAATATCTTCTTATATTCATATTTCCCTTCATCTTCAGCAAATCCTATTATCCAGCCGATGACATTTCTTTTACCGAATGGAACAAGAACTCTCTGACCCTGTTGAACAGGGAAAGTAGCCCTGTATGTAAAGCATGTCCTGACTGGAATATCTACTGCCACAGATACAAGGAACTCCTGATTGACCATAATCTAAAAGAAAAGAGAATCAGTGAAGACCTGTTGAAACTCAGAGTAAAGGGATAGTTCTATAACCTTTGTTCTTCTGGATATCTCAACAATTTCATTTCTCAATTCAGCATTGCATAGAAAAAGCAGTGTTGAAGCAAGCGAAGTATTGCCGGAAGGAATAATCTTTTCTACAGGGAAATCCGGCAACATTCCAAGACTCTTGACATTTTCTATATTGACAAAATTTCCGAGTGCTCCTGCGAGGTATATGTTTGATATGTCTTTTCTATCCACACCGCTTATTTTTATCAGAATTTCTATACCACTTCTGATGGCTGCCTTTGCCGCCTGAAATTCTCTAATATCCTTCTGTGTGAGATATATTGAGTTATTGTTTTCTGGCTCAAGGACAAAAATAAGACTACCATCCATTTTTTTCAGCATATGCCCGAGATTATAATTTCCATTCTCCTGAAACCTTCCTGTCTCATCAATCATACCTTTATTTTTTAAGATAGCAATCAAATCCACAAGCCCAGAACCGCATATACCTTTAAGATTGTTTCCACCAATAATCTGCCAGTGAAGTTTTCCTTCTTCATACCAGCACTTCTCAAGTGCACCTGTCTGTGCACGCATGCCAAATGCAATTCTTCCACCCTCAAATGCCGGCCCTGCTGCTGTTGAAGCAGCAATAATGCCGTTCTTATTCCCGATGACAATTTCGCCATTTGTTCCAATATCAACACCCAGACTTATCTCATCTGATTTATAAATGCCTGTCGCAAGAATCAACCCGGTCGTATCTCCTCCAACAAAACCGCCAAGAACAGGAAAAACAAAAACAGTTCCTTCAGGATTTATGTGAATACCGGCCCTGAAAGCAGGCATTTCAACAGGCCCTTTCATCAAAGGATTAAAGGGAATTTTGCTCAAGGAATTCAGGGGCAGGTTCAGAAAAATCTGTTCCATTACAGTGTTGCCGGAAAGAACAAACTGATAAATATTCTGGTGCTTTATTCCTGTTATTTTTACTGCCTCATCTATCATTCTATTAATTTCCTCAACAACAATTCTGTTAAGCACTGCAAGGCCATCATTTCTGAGAGAAAAATCAATCCTGCTTATAATATCATCCCCATATTTTATCTGGGGATTCGGCTTTACAATGCTTATTACCTCCATGCATTTAACAAGGTCAAAAACAGTAAGAACCATCGTCGTTGTACCGAGGTCAAAACCAACCCCGTAGCAATGTCCGGTTGTATCGCCATTTTCAACCGCTATCGGATCCCCGTTGTGAAACACAATAGTTTTCTGAACATCATCGCATCCTGCAGATTCTCTTAATATAAGCGGGTTAATCTTTTCAATCCCAAGGCCAAGCGATTTTGCAATGTGTTCCTGCAGGGAAACAGGGTTTTCAAGTGTAATCTTTTCAAGACCTATCAACTTTTTCTTTATCTGGGGATTCTTTGACATATCGCAAAGAATTTTTGATGTAAGAATTTTATGATAGGAAGATGGTTTGTTTTCAAGAAGAATTGTTGAATGATGATTAATTCTGGATTGGCAGGCAAGCCGCCATCCAACCTTTATCTTTTCCCCGAGAAGTTTTTTTTCTGTCTCGGTCGGGACAGATGCTCCTTCAAGCACCCTTACTCCACACTTTCCGCAGATACCCTTACCACCACAAGGAAGTTCAAAAGGAATGCCTGCTTTTTCTATCGCCGTTATAATTTTGCTACCTGCAGGAATATTAACCTCAATCTTACCTGGTTCAAAAACAACCCTAACATTTTTCATTTTTTAGTACCCTGTTGTTGAATTAGTATATCTACAGTTTCTTAAAAGTCAAAAAACATTTTTTATTTACGAATTTGTTTCCAGCCAGAAAAAAAACAATAAAAAGCATTACCAATAGATTGTACATCATACCCGCCTTCAAGAATAATAAATGCAGGCATAGAAACACTTGATGCTATCATCTTTGCCATATGATAATAATCCGAATCCTGAAAACAAAATTCAAGCAGCGGGTCATTGATGTGAGTATCAAACCCGAGTGAAATACCAAGAATATCAGGTGAAAATCTTCTTATCAAGCCAATTGCCTCAACAAGGCAAATTTTATAATCAGAAAAACCTGTACCAGCAGGCACTGGAAAATTGTAGCAGTTTGAAAAACTGCTTGTACCAGTACCCGGGTATGCCCATGCCTGGTGAATAGAAATATAGATTACATTATCATCGTCTTTGAATATTGACTCTGTTCCA
Source organism: Vermiphilus sp. (assembly GCA_020722805.1). Classification (GTDB taxonomy): domain Bacteria; phylum Ratteibacteria; class UBA8468; order B48-G9; family DTJG01; genus DTJG01. Next base: position 4,778 of record DYKA01000050.1, on the reverse strand, counting down.
TTTCCGTGATGCCCGTCAAGGTCAAGAACCGCAACCTTCTTTATTGTTTTCAAACAGTGTCTAACAGCAAGAGCCATATTATTGAAATAACAAAAACCTCCGAGAAATTCTCTTCCAGCGTGATGACCTGGAGGACGAATAAGGGCGCAGGCATCGCATTTATCAAGTGCCTTACAGGCAGCTGCAATTGCTCCTCCAGCAGAAAGACAGGCATATCTGTAAATATCAGGAATGTTGGGCGTGTCAGGGTCAAAAAATTTATTCTCTTTCACCAAATTGATGAGCCGCTGAGAATGAACATTCTGAAGTTCTGAATCAGAAATTGCCTCAAAATCATTGAATCTATTGCTTGATTTTTTTTCAAGAAAATCTATTATCGCTGCAAGTCGCTGCGGACTTTCAGGATGTCCTGGTTCCCTGTATTCAAGCAAATCTTTTCTAAAAAATAGTTCCATAATTATATTTTTTACCACACAAACACTTTATTGACAATTGGCCCGTTAATGATATACTAATTCGGTATTCTCATAAAAAATTCAGTGTCAGGTTTTGGAGGCATAAAATGGCAGAAAAAGAAAAAAAACAGGTTAAATTTATTGGGAAAATGAGGGAAGGTTCTGGAAAAAGTGCAAGCAGGTCATTAAGAAGGTCAGGTTTTATTCCTGCAGTACTTTACGGGGCAGATGAAGAAAACAAATTGTTGTCTGTTGAGAAAAAGTCTGCTGAACTTAGTTTCAGACATGTTTCAGGCCATAATATAATGGCTGACCTTATTGTTGATGAAAACGATACCAAAACAACATTAAAAACAATCGTGAAGGAAGTTCAAACAGATCCCATAACAGGCGAAATACTGCATATTGATTTTTATCATATTGGCAGGAATCAACCAGTAAGTTTGAACATACCCGTCAGAGTAATTGGCGAATGTGCCGGAGTAAAGGAAGGCGGGATTCTTGAGCACGACCTGCGTGAAATACCTGTTGAAGGACTTCCGGATTTACTTCCTGAAACTATTGATATTGATGTTTCTGAATTGAAGATTGGCGAAAGCCTCTTTATCAGAGATGTAAAAGTCCCTGAAGGTGTTCGCATTCTTCTGGATTCTGAACATGTTGTTGTAACCGTTATTGCTCCAAAGATTGAGGTTGAGGCGGCACCTGTCGCTGAAGAGGCAGCAGTTCCGGAAGAAGCCCAGCAACCAAAGGTACTCACCCAGGAGATTGCTGAAGAGCGCCGCAGGGAAAAAGAAGCAAAGAAGGAAACAGAAAAAGGCAGTTAATCTGTGGTCATTCTGGGTCTCGGAAATCCTGGCAGGAAGTATGCTCGCACCAGACATAATGCAGGAGCACGCGTTATTGCTGAATTACTCAGGCGTGCAGAAGCAGAAACTCAAAAATGGAAATCAAAATATTTCAGGGCATGGCAGATTGAAATCAGCTCCCGAAGTATAATTGTGGCAAAACCCACAACATTTATGAATGAAAGCGGCAAGGCCGCACTTGCTGTCTGCACAAAATTCAACATAAAGCCCTGTGAATTGCTGATAGTATATGATGATATAAATCTTCCTCTCGGCAAACTCAGGGTAAGGAAAAAAGGAAGTAGCGGCGGCCACAAAGGCGTTCAATCAATCATTGAAAACCTTCATACAGAAGATTTCCTGCGACTGAAACTTGGAATAGGAATGCCTGCGGATGGAGAAGATCTTGTTGAGTATGTTCTTTCTGGTTTTGCAGAAGAAGAGAAGATCGCTGCCGAAGAGATGATAAAAAACGGTGCGGATGCTATTGAATTGATACTGAAAGAAGGCATTGAAAAAGCCATGTCAAGGATTAACGGATAGTTTGAAATCTTTCCCCATTTATAAGAAAAACTCTGGAGGATTAAAAAATGGAGAAAATCCCATTAAAAAAGATACTTGAATTTCACACAGGAGGAAAACTCTCTATAATTCCAAAAGTTCCTCTCAAAACAAAAAGGGATCTTTCAATTGCATATACACCCGGAGTAGCAGAAGTATGCAGAACTGTTGAGAAAAACATTTCAGTCGCTTATGACTGCACGATAAAAGGAAACTCTATTGCAGTTGTTACTGATGGAAGCGCTGTGCTCGGACTCGGAGACATCGGTCCAGAAGCTGCTCTGCCTGTTATGGAAGGTAAGGCAATTCTTTTCAAAAAGTTTGGCGGCATTGATGCATATCCTGTGTGTCTTGCGACCAAAAACGTCAAAAAAATCGTTCAGACCGTCTGCGCAATTGCTCCTGGCTTCGGAGGCATTAACCTTGAGGATATTTCAAGCCCGAGATGTTTCATTATTGAAACCCTGCTGAAGAAAAAACTGAAGATACCTGTTTTCCACGATGACCAGCACGGCACCGCAATTGTAGTGCTTGCAGGAATCATTAATAGTTTGAAACTCGCAGAAAAAAAACCCAAGTCTGTAAAGGTTGTTATCAATGGTGCTGGCGCTGCAGGCATCGCTATTGTCAAAATGCTCTACAGATACGGAATGAGAAACATTTTCCTTTGTGATAGAAATGGCGTTATTTCAAAATCAAGAAAAACCGGGATGAATTTTGCAAAAACCAGTGTCCTTAAATATCTCTCAAAAGAGAGTCACGGAACTCTTGCTGATATCATTAAGGATGCTGATATATTCATTGGGGTTTCGGGACCGAATCTTCTCTCCCCTGAAATGGTAAAAAAAATGAGAAAAAATTCCATAATCTTTGCTATGGCAAATCCTGTTCCTGAAATAATGCCTGAAAAAGCAAAAAAGGCAGGTGCCTTTATTATTGGCACAGGAAGAAGTGATTATCCGAATCAGATTAATAACGTTCTTGTATTCCCGGGAATTTTCAGGGGCGCACTTGACGCCAGAGTAAAACAGATTACAGAACAGATGAAGATAGAAGCAGCAAAGGCAATTGCAGGGATAATTTCTGAAAAATCACTTAATCCTGATTTCGTCATTCCGTCTCCCTTTGATACCAGAGTTGTGTCTGCTGTGGCAGAGGCAGTTAAAAAGGTCGCTGGTAGAAAATGATTTACCTACTGATAAGTGTTGTTTTTTTTGCTGTGGCTGCCCTTCTTTATAAGTATGCAAACCATATAAACTGCGACAGAATTTCAATTATTGTTTCTGAAAGAATTGTCACGGTGATGCTTTTGTTCATTTACATAGTTCTGTTTGACAGATTCGCACTCAGCCCGGTTATAACATTGCTTGCTCTTGCCGGCGGAACAACAATATTTCTATCAAGAATCGCTCTGCTTGCTTCCTTAAAATACGGAAAAGTATCAAGCTCATGGACAATTGTAAATCTTTCTGTTGTGATACCTGTGTTTGCCTCTATTTTTCTGTGGCATGAAATACCCTCAAACCGTCAGATTGTTGGATTGCTGCTTGTTCCTGCAGCAATTGGACTTTTGCAAGAAGAACCAGGGGAGCATTAAGATATGTGGCTGAAACTTGTGCTGGCTTCATTTCTTCTTTGTGGTATATCTGATACAACATGGAAAATGGCAGGAGAAACAAGCGGGGGTTATGCTGTTAACACATACATTTTCTTCTTTCATACCTTCGCACTGATAAGTGCTGTTATTGCTGCTATCATAATGAAGAAGAAAATTACAAGAATTGAGTTCTTGCTTGGAGCGATTGTTGGATTTACCCTTGGTGTCGGTGGCATTTGCTCAATGAAGGCAATACTTCAAATACCCGGCATTGTTTTTTTTCCTGTTTCAAGCGGTGGTAGCTTGCTGACTGTAACAGTTATGGCTCATATTCTGTGGAAGGAAAAGATTTCACCAAAACAGATTGCAGGATTGATTCTGGCAGTTGTTTCTATTGTTCTAATCAGCATGAAATAATATACATTTTTCAAGCCACAGGAGCGCTTTCTTTATGAAGGAAAATTGCATTACAGGAGAGTCGTGATTTCCATTTCTGATTTCCTGATAAAAAATCTTTACACCTTTTTTTTCTGACTCTTTCACAAATTTTCTTGAATGTTCTACAGGTATAACTTGATCAGAATCTCCATGAATTATCGCGATGGGATTATTTTTTAACGCATTTATGTGTTTTATGCTTGAACGGCCTGTGTATTCTATTTTTATGCTTTCTGGAGGTCCGCCATAGGCAAGTTCAATACCATAAGCAAGATGCTTTTGATTCTGGTCTCCCCCCACCCATTCATAATACAGTTTTTCCATATCTGTCGCAGGACACATCGCCAGCACTCCTGAAACAAGTTCAGGATGCCTTGTTGTAAAAATCAGGCAGCTTGTCCCTCCCATTGAACCACCCATCAATATGATTCTGTTAGTTTTGAATTCTGTTTTCAAATTGCTTATCAGTTGCACCATATCAAGTTCTGCTGCCTTATTCATCCATGAATCAGCCCTGTACTCAGGACAAACATACGTGTATTTATTCTTTTCAAAATATTCCTGAATATGCCCGAATGTTCCATTGAAGATGTTCCTGTCAAATCCTTGCTGCTGGTGATTTGTGGCTCCGTGAAGATATATGGCAATACCATTGCACGCAAAATATTCTGATTTTCTTATTAAATATCTCTGTTTTGAGCCATCAAAATGAGAAACAAATGTAATTTCTTCAACTTCTTTTTTCATAAAAACTTGTCGTCCATAAAAAGGAGCCAGTGGTCCACAGCACCAGCAGAAAAACCACCCAGCCAATAGATAAACCTGTATAAAGAGACACAAAACTTGAGAGAACTCTTACTGTCATCATTAAACTAACCA
>DYKA01000049.1 GCA_020722805.1 Vermiphilus sp. | reverse complement strand
TGAAAATAAAGAGGGCGGTTTTAGAAACCGCCCTCTTTTCTTTTTTATGGGATGCGGTTGATTTGGTGTTATAATATTTTTGAAAAAGGAGGACTAAAGGGGGATTTACAAAAGGAAGGAGTGAGAGGGGAGAAAAAATAAAAACCTTAGGTAAGTTTGGCAGAGGTGGTTTCAAACAAAGGGAAAAGAAATGATTTCATACAGGAAGGCAGGGGTTAACGATCAGAAGGCAGAGGCACTTGTTGATATCATAAGTCAGCAGGTTAAGAAGACGGGATTTCACAGAAAATTATTCGGAGGTATTGGTTTTTTTGGTGGCCTGGTGCCTGTTCCAGCAGGTTATAAGAAGCCTCTTTTTGTTTCTTCTTGCGATGGTGTGGGAACAAAAATCCTCATAGCAAAAGCACTTGAAAAATATGATACTATCGGTATAGACCTTGTTGCCATGAATTGTAATGATGTTGCCGTGTGCGGTGCAAGGCCATTATTTTTTCTTGATTACCTTGCAGTGGGAAAACTGAAACTTGAAAGAGAGGAAAAGATTATTGAGGGTATTGTAAAGGGTTGTGAGATTGCCGGATGCGGACTTGCTGGAGGCGAAACCGCGCAGATGCCTGATGTTTATTCTGAGGATGACTTTGATCTTGCGGGATTTTGCGTAGGTATGGTGGAGAAGGGAAAAATTCTGGGTCCTTCAAAAGTAAAAGAAGGAGACATACTTATTGGTGTTTGTTCAAATGGTGTTCATTCAAACGGTTTTTCTCTTATAAGAAAAGTTTTTTTTGCAGGAAGAGGGATGAAAAGGAATCTTTTGAGTTATCACAGTTCGCTTGGCCGTTCTCTTGGCGAGGAACTTTTAAGGCCCACATACATATATTCAACCATGCTTTCATATCTTGCCGAAAAGAAGTTGATACACGCAGCTGCCCACATTACCGGAGGTGGAATACCCGGCAATCTTTCAAGGATACTGCCCGAAAACCTGAATGCCCGGGTTAACCTGAATGCCTGGAATATTCCTGGTATCTTTCAACTTATTCAGGAAAAAGGTAGAATAAAAACAAAAGAGATGTTTAATGTTTTTAATATGGGAGTCGGACTTGTCATGGCAGTTTCTGAGTCTGCTGTTTCGGATGTCAGGGCAACTGCACAGAACCATGGGTTCAGAACTTTTCACATTGGGGATATTTGTAAGGGCAGCGGGAAGGTGCGGTTTTTCAGAGAATCACCTCGTTAAAAATATTCAGAGGAACATTTTGCTATATCAGGGAGGTTTCAAATGGAAGAGAAAAAAAATCCCTTGTATAAGGTGATTGCGCTTGGCATTGCCTCTTTTTCTCTTGCAGGGAAAAAGGGAAAGGAAATCCTTGAGAACCTTGAAAAGGAAGCAAAGGAAAAAAACCTTGAGGAAATGATTGAAAAACGTTTCTCCGCTGTTATTAAGAAAATTGAGAAGATAAAGGGTGTGAAAAAGGAAAGGATTGCTGATGTTTTCGGTGTTGCAACAAAACAGGAGATTGAAAACCTGAAAAAGGAAATTGAGAATCTCAAACATGGTAAGCAATGAGCATTTTTGGCTTCAGGAAAAAATATCGGCTTGTAAGTCGCGTCCGAACAACAATAAAGATTCTTCTCAGGCACGGACTTGGTTATTTCATTGACAGAATTTTCAAAGAACCCTCTCTGAGGATTTTTCGTTTTCATCGGGCACCACAAACAGGAAGGTTCAGAAATTTCACTCCCGCGCAACGACTGCGCATGGTTCTTGAAGAACTCGGGCCAACATACATAAAAATTGGGCAATTCTTCAGTACAAGGGCTGATATTTTACCTGAAAGTTTTTTGAAGGAACTGTCAAAACTTCAGGATAGTGTCTCCCCATTTCTTTTTGACGACGTCAGAAAAATAATATACGAGGACTTCGGCAGGAATATAGAGGATATCTTCACGGATTTTTCTGAGAACCCACTTTTTTCAGCTTCAATCGCGCAGGTTCATTCTGCCCGGCTTGAATCAGGCAGGGAGTGTGTTGTTAAGGTTCGCAGGCCAGGTATAGAGGAGATGGTTGCAGGAGATATAGAGGTCTTGACAGAGATATCAAAACTTGCCTCAAAGCATATTCCAGAACTCAAACAATGGCATATCTCAGATCTTCTTGAAGAGGTTGGAGACCATCTTAAGAGACAGATGGATTTTATTTATGAGGCAGGAATGATGGAAAAACTTAAAGCATTTTATGAGAAAACAAACATAAGTGTTCCCTGCGTATTCTGGGAATATACATCAAAAAGAGTTCTCACAATGGAGAAACTTCAGGGAACAAAAATCTCTGACCTGCATAAGGTAAAGTCAGACATTCCCGAGCGTCTGGTTAAGGGATTGTTTCAGGTTCTTTTTGAAACAGGATATTTCCATGGAGACCTGCACCCGGGCAACATAATCCTGACAGAAAACGGAGAGATTGCTTTTGTTGATTTTGGACTTGTTGGCTATCTGTCCTTTGAAAAGAGGAAACATCTTGCTGGAATTCTTTCCGGCGTTTTGAACGGGAAACTTCCCGATGCTTTGCCTTATGTGAAAAAATTTTTCGGAATTACCCACAATGTACCGGAAAGTTTTGAACGGGATATGAACTTCATCGTTGACAAGTATGGTTCTTTGCCTTTGAAAAAGATACATCTTGCTGATATCGTTTACGATTTAATGAAAATAGCAAGGAAAATAAATGTGCGGCTTGATTCTGATATAGGGCTACTTGCCAAAAATCTAATGGGGCTTGAATCCATATGTGCAGGAATAAATCCATCCGAGAGTTTACTCAATCTCAGCAAGGCGTACTGGCAGCCATTAATAAAGAAAGGGATTTTTCAGTATCTGTGGATAGAGGATGTGAAAAATGTCCTCCAGTCATATAAAAACATGCTGGTAAGGATGCCTGATGACATTGAAGAACTTATGCAGATCAACCGCGAAAGGGCTGAAAGTGAACAACGAATTGCACAGCGTCTTGACAGGTATACAAAAGGACTTGAAGATGCAGGTACAAAAATCAGCATATCAATTATTATGATGCCTGTTGTGGTAATGCTAATCCTGCTCGGAATAAAAAATCTTTCCCCTCTTGCATTTGTATTTTCACTTGTAGCATTCATGGTGGCTGTGGGAATTATTTTCAGAATAATAACAGGGAGACAGGGTGATTGATTTTGTTGATGAGGTCAGAATATGGATTAAGGCCGGAGATGGAGGTAATGGGTGTGTTGCCTTTAGAAGGGAAAAGTTTGTTCCAAAAGGAGGTCCTTCTGGAGGCAACGGCGGCAGGGGCGGGTCTGTATATTTCAGAGCATCAGCGAATACAAAAACACTGCGTGAATTCTATTATCACAGACATTTTAAGGCAGAAAGCGGAAAGCCGGGCGAAGGAAACAACAGAACAGGCGCAGACGGAAAAGACCTTGTGCTAAATGTACCGCCGGGTACTGTGGTGGTTGAAATCAGAGAAGGAAATCGCGAGGTTGTGCTTGCAGATCTTGAGCAAGAAGGAACAGAGATACTCGCGGCAAAAGGTGGCAGAGGCGGCAGAGGAAATGCTACTTTTAAAAGTTCCATAAATCAAACACCACGAATAGCAACACCCGGAGAACCAGGAGAAGAAAAGTTTATTAAACTTGAACTCAAGTTAATAGCAGAGGTTGGAATTATTGGTTGTCCAAATGCAGGCAAGTCAACACTGCTTTCAAAGATTTCTCATGCGAGGCCAAAAATTGCTGATTATCCGTTCACAACAGTGAGTCCGAATCTCGGGGTTGTTGAACTTGGAAAAGGAAGGCAGTTTATTGCTGCTGATATTCCTGGTCTTATTGAAGGAGCATCTGCTGGTGCCGGTCTTGGAATAAAGTTCCTTCGGCATATTGAAAGAACGAAAATTCTTGTTCATCTTGTGGACCTTTCATTGCCTGATGTGCAGAGCAGATACTATAATATAAGGGATGAACTTGGCAGATACAATGAGAAACTTCTTGACAAACCAGAAATAATAGTTGGAACAAAGATTGATATACCTGGCAGTAGAAATAACGTGCCTGAATTAAAAAAGATAGAGGGGAGAATCTTTCTTATTTCCTGCATTACTGGAGAAGGGATAAAAAACCTTCTTGAAGAAATCTGGAGGCACCTGAAAGGGTCATAAGGAAATTTCATGGAACAGACAATCAGAGTTAGAAAAGAGCAGCTGCGCAGTTTGTTTGAAGATATAAAGAAAAAAATTTCCTGGCATGAGCAGGAAAAACGACTGGCTGAACTGGAAAATGAAAAAAACGAGAAGGGATACTGGGACCCAAAACTTGATATGGTAAAGATGGACGAGTGGAATATTTTGAAAGAAAGACAGGCAAAGATAGAAGCAATAGAAAAACTGTTTGCCAATTTTTCTGCGAGCGAAGAACTTCTCGCAGAAATTCAGGATGGTGAACTTGAGAAAGAAGCATCAGACATTCTTGATGAAATTACAAAACACATAGAAAATTTGAAGATAGAGGTTTATTTTTCAGATTCTTCGGATAAAAATAATGCAATATTGACGATTCACGCCGGGGCAGGTGGAACAGAGGCATGCGATTGGGTGAGCATGCTTTTTCGCATGTATTCAAAGTGGGCTGCGGGGAAAAATATAAAGGTTAATGTTGTGGATTTCCTGCCGGGTGAAGAAGCAGGGTTAAGAAAAATAACCGCAATCTTTTCCGGGAATTATGCCTATGGGTATCTTAAAGGGGAAACGGGTGTTCACCGTCTTGTAAGAATTTCACCATTTGATGCAAACAAAAGGCGTCATACCAGTTTTGCTGCAGTCAATGTCATACCTGAGGTTGAGAAGGATATAAAGATTGAGGTAAAGGACGAAGAGATTGAAATAGAAACATTTCGTTCAGGAGGTAAGGGAGGACAGAATGTCAACAAGGTTGAGACAGCAGTCAGGATAAAGCACATTCCTACAGGGATTGTTGTCCAGTGTCAGAATGAGAGATCGCAGTTCAAAAACCGCGAGATGGCCATGAAGATTTTAAGAAGTAAACTCTATCAGATTCAGATTGATGCAGAAAAAAGAAAAGAAGCAGAAAAATGGGACTCGCAGAAAGAGATTGCATGGGGAAGCCAGATAAGGTCCTATGTGTTCTGTCCGTATACAATGGTAAAGGACCACAGAACTCAGATTGAAACGGGAAATGTGGAGGCAGTGATGGATGGAGAGATTGACCGTTTCATTCAGGCAGAAATTGAGTATCTTACAACCACGCAGAGCAATCAATGAAAATTCTTATTACAGCAGGACCAACAAGAGAATACATTGACCCTGTGAGATTCATAAGTAATCCGGCAACAGGGACACTCGGATTTATGATAGCAAAAAAGGCGAAAAAAAAAGGGCATGATGTGATTGTTATTGCGGGTCCCTGTGAAATCCCACCGTTGAAAGGTATAAAGGTGTTTTCTGTTGAGTCAGCCCTTGAGATGCAGGACAGGGTGGAAAGATATTTTCCACTTGTTGATGTTCTTATTATGACAGCCGCAGTTAGTGATTGGAGACCCGCAAGGATGTATAAACAAAAGATAAAAATAAAAAGAAATTGGAAACTTAACCTTATCGCAAATCCCGATATTTTGAAGACAGTTTCACGAAGGAAAAACAGAAATCAGATTATTGTTGGATTTGCTCTTGAGAGTGAAAACATCCTTGAAAACGCAAGGAAGAAATTAAAGAAGAAAAGATTGGACCTGATTGTGGCAAATTCAATTTCAAACTTCGGAAATACCTCAAAGAAAACAGATATATTTTTTCTCTTTTCTGATGGAACGACAAAAAAGGTTTTTTGCACGAAGGCACGGCTTGCTTCATTGCTCCTGGGAGAAATAGAAAAACTTGTATCAAGGAAACAACATTGAAAAAGAAAAATATCCCTGGGGTAAGAACTTTTCGTCTGATATGTTGCGTCATTACCATTTTGTTTTGTATTCAATCTGCAGGAAAGACAGATGATTTTGAAGTGAAAGAAATTGTCTGCAAGCGGACAAAAGGAAAAATTGTTATTGACGGACGTCTTGATGAGCCAGAATGGAAGGATGCCGTGCAGATTGATTTTGTAAAAATTGTTTCTCTTGAAAAACCGAATATGGAAACAAAGGCATTCTGTCTTTATGATAATGATTATCTGTATGTCGGTTTTATTGCGTATGATATGGATATATGGGCAACCTATAAAAAAAGAGACAGCCGCCTGTATGAAGAGGATGTTATGGAAGTTTTCATCAAGCCTGACCTATTCAAGGATTCATACTATGAATTTGAATTTTCACCCAGGAACGTAATTCTTGATGTTTATCTTTATCTTGGCAAGAAGGCGTTGGCAGGCAATATGTTTTTTAGATTTGCACAATGGAATTGTCAGGGACTAAAGTCAGCAATTAAAATTAAAGGTACGTTGAATAACTGGGAAGATATTGATGAATTCTGGACAGGTGAAATAGCAATTCCGTTCAGGTCCCTGCCGTCCATTAAAAAAACACCATCACCGAATGATATCTGGCTGTTTAATCTTGGCAGATATGATTATTCAATCTATCAAAAGGATGTATCTGAAATCACCAGCTGTAGTTTCATCACAGAATGTGATTTCCATAGATATGAGGAATGGTGTTTTCTGAGATTCAGATAAACATTTTACGGAGAAAAAATGAGGTCTTATAATTATTCTTCTGATGTTGAATCAATTGCTATAAAACAGTCGGGCTACAGGCCGCAATATGCTCCTGAAGAAAAAATAAGGGTTCTTGAGGTTTCTGATTTCCCGAGTCTGGGCAGGGTTGCAGCGCTCAGATTTATTGAATGGTGTCAAAAGAACCCAGAAGGAATAATTTCTCTCCCAACAGGGAAAACACCAGAACATTTCATATACTGGACTTCATTGATTCTGAAAAAATGGGAAGACAGAGGTATAAAGAAACTTCTTGAACAATACAATCTAAATATTTCAAGCAAGCCACATATGGCATCTTTTGTTTTTGTTCAGATTGATGAATTCTTTCCTGTAAATCCTGAGCATGAAAATAGTTTTTCAGGTTACATCAGGAGATTTTATATCAAAAAGTTCGGACTTGATGGAAAAAAGGCAATGTTTATGAACACCTGGACAACATCCTGCAGGTCAGGAATGAACCTCGGGGAAATTTTTCCTGATGGAAAGGTTGATCTGTCTTTGAGATACAGGCAACCTGTAAACAGGCGAGAACATTTGCAGCAAAAAGCAATACTTGATATGGACCAGTATGCAATGGAGTATGAACAGAAGATAAGAGAAATGGGAGGGATTGGTTTTTTTCTCGGAGGTATAGGACCCGACGGACATATTGGTTTTAATATAAGGGGTTCAGACCATTTCAGCACCACCCGTCTTGCACCCATTAACTATGAAACCGCAGCAGCTGCTGCAGTTGACCTTGGTGGAATGGAAGTTTCACGCGGCAAGGTTGTGATGACAGTGGGACTTGAAACAATCACTTTCAATCCCACTTCTTCTGTGATTATTATTGCTGCTGGCGAAAGCAAGGCATCTGTTGTGAGGGATGCCATTATGAACAGTTCTTCAATTGCTTATCCTGCAACTGCTCTTGGCAAATTGCAGGGTACTTGCTTTTTTGTCACCTCTGGCGCAGCAAGATTGCTCATTGAAAGAGAGGCAAAGAGACTGAAGGAGAACACATCGGTTTCAGATACTGATATCAACCGAATTGTTATTGATATAGGTGTTAAATCAACAAAGAAACTGAAATCCCTGTCAGTGTCTGATTTCCTGTCTGACAAAAGAGGCAATATTCTTGTTGAAAAGGGACTGGATGTTAAGAAGATGGCGGTATCAGTGGAAAAACTTTTGAAGGAAAGAATAGAAAAGGGCACAAAAAATATTGGAAATATGATATTTCTGCATACTGGACCCCACCATGATGACATTATGCTCGGTTATATGCCTTACATAATTCATCTTGTAAGAAATCCTGAGAACAATCATTATTTTGCAACCCTTACAAGCGGCTTTACTTCTGTTACAAATGCCTATACTGTTGGACAGTTAAAAAAACTTGAAGAGTTTCTCAAGACGCATCAGTGCAAGAAATTGCTGGATGAAGGATACTTCAACCCAGAAAACAATGTTGCTGCGGTAAGGGATGTTTATCACTATCTTGATGGTGTCGCAGCAAACAGTGTGGAAATTCAGGATGAAGCATCTTCAAGAAGATTGTTGAGAAATATAATCTCAATGACCAAAAAACAGGATATGGCGGTTGTCAAAAAGAAGATTTCGTGGTTCACAGATTATTTTGAAAAATCTTATCCTGGTAAGAAGGACTCGCCTGATGTTCAGATGCTTAAAGGGATGATAAGAGAATGGGAAGAAGATCTTCTCTGGGCTCACCTTGGTTTTGATTGCGACCACATATTCCATATGCGGCTGCCTTTTTACACAGGAGACATATTCACAAGAAAACCCCGGCTGAAAGATGACATAGAACCAGTGTTTTCTCTTATTGAGAAGATAAGGCCCGATGTGATTACTGTTGCTATGGATCCAGAGGCAAGCGGTCCTGATACCCATTACAAGGTTCTTCAAGCAATAGCAGCAGCGCTTCAACTGTACCTCAAGAAATACCCTGAAAGAACGATGCGGGTATGGGGATACAGGAATGTGTGGTACAGATTTCACCCTGCTGAAGCAGATATCATTGTGCCTGTTTCAATGAATTCATTTGCAATCATCAAAAGTGCATTCAATGTTTGTTTTGGTTCTCAAAGGAGTGCATCTTTCCCGAGTTATGAGTATGATGGTCCATTCTGTGACCTTGCTCAGAAGATTATGGTTGAACAGTATGCAATGCTGAAAACCTGTCTTGGAAGAGAATTCTTTTATTCAAATCCAGTACCCAGACTCAGAGCCACAAGAGGTCTGACATTTTTGCGAGATATGAGTCCTGAAGAATTTTTTACAGAGGCAAGGTATCTGAAGAATCTGACAGAAACTTCATATCAGGAGGAAAACACGCAGGAGGTGCTAAAGTGAGAAAACCGTTGATTGGAGTTATAGGGCTTACCGCTGAACTCTATAAGAAGAAAATTCCAGATTTTGTAAGTAATCTTGATAGATATTTTGAGTGTTTTGTCAGAGATACTTTTGGGTTTGCAGACACAATTTCATTTCCAGTTGTTTACACGAGGGAAGGGGTAGAAAAATCTTTCCACAAGATGGAGAAATCCAATGTTGATGGGGTTATCATAGTTTTTCTATCATACAGTCCAAGTTTAATTACTGAGCCGGTTTTGAAAAATTACAGATTTCCCGTGCTTATCTGGAATACCCAGCAGATTATGGAAATTTCAGAGAATTTCAACACTGAAGATATGATGAATAATCATGGCATGCACGGAGTTCAGGACCTCGCCAGTGTACTGGTCAGAGAGAGAAGACCTTTTTCGCTTGTAACCGGCCATCCAGGGCAAGGGGATACAATATCAGAAATTGAAAAATGGTGCAGATGTGCCTGTGTGGTTAATGACCTGAAAAGAATGAAGGTTGGAAGGATTGGAGGAGTCTTCAGGGATATGGGAGATTTTTTTGTTTCTGCCAGCCGCATCAAAAAAAATCTTGGCCCAACTGTGATAGATATCAGTATGGATTATCTTGCAAAACTGGCAGGCAGCGTGCGGGAAGAAACCATTCAAGAAACAATAAAAACAGACAGAAAAAACTACATTATTGACAGCAATCTTAATGAAGAAACGCTTGAGAAAGAAGTACGGCTTGAGCACAGCATCAGGAAACTGATTAAAAAACACAGACTCGAGGCAATCGCTGTGAATTTTATGGGCTTCAAAGGCAAAAGCAGATGTGCGGCGATTCCGTTTGCAGCCATTTCAAAACTTATGACAGAAGGTGCTGGCTACGCGGGTGAAGGAGATGTCCTTTGCGCAATAAGTGTCTGGATTCTTCAAAAACTGGCAAAAACGGCAATGTTTACTGAAATGTTTACCACTGATTACAGGAATAACAGAATTTTTATGTCTCATATGGGAGAAAGTAATCTTCTTATGGCAAAGAAACCTGAAGAGATAAAACTTGTGAAAAAGGATATGAGCATTTCAGCTGCAAACACAGAAACAGCAATGTTCCTGTTTCAGTTAAAACCCGGAAGCATAACGCTTTTTAATATTTCACCACAGGACCGAGATGGATTTCGTATGATTGCAGCAAACGGCTGTATAGAAGATGTTAAACTGTTTCCCGGGATAACAGCACCACATTTTCTCCTGAAGATTGACAGGGATGTGCGTGAGTTTCTAACTGATTACAGTTTGCTTGGTGGAACACATCATCTTGCAATGGCATATGGTGATTTTACGAAAGAGATAAGAATGCTGTCTGAAATCTTAGGTACTGAGTTTTTCAAGATTTGAAACAATGGAAAAAATCCTTTCATTTGACAGCGGCACAACAAACACAAAGGTTTTTGTTTGCTCAACGGATGGAGCAGTGTTGCGGTCGGTTTCCACAAAGATTTGTACCTCCTTTCCCCGGCCATTGTTTGTAGAACAAGACAGCAGTTTGTGGATTAATGCCTTAAAAAATGGTATTGCCCGGATAGGAAACAAGAAACAAATAACAGGAGTCAGTGGAAGTTTTCAAGGAGGAACATTTGTTCTTCTTGACAGGAATGGTTCTCCTTTAATGCCTGCTATAACCTGGCTTGACAACAGGGCAAAGGACATTGCAAAACTTATTGTCAGAAGGTATGGTAAAGAGTTTTTTTACAGGAAAACAGGTTATGTCCCTGGAGGCTGGTCGTGTCTTGCATTACTGTTGTGGTTGAAAAAGTATCGCCCTGAATACTTCAGGAAGACCGCACGCATTTCTTTTGTTGCCGACTATATCAATCATTATCTTACAGGCAATTTTGTACTTGACCATACCAGTGCTGCAATAACTACATTATACAACATCAAGAAGGGTACATGGGATGAAGAGATTCTTGAGATTGCAGGAATAAAAAAGCAGATGCTACCTGAGATTATTGAGGCAGAAAATACTGCGGGTAGATTAAAAGATGATACTGCAGCTGAAAATGGTTTGAAAGGTGGAATTCCTGTTTTAGCAGGGGCTCATGACCAGTACTGTGCAAGTTTGGGCGCTGGTGCAGATGCAAGAGGCAGGGTTCTTGTTTCCTGTGGCACAGCATGGGTATTGCTCGCATCAGTCAGAAGGATTGTTTTTGACCCTCTAAGACAATTTTCTCCAGGTCCCCATGTAAGAGCAGGCTTATACGGATTGATGGCAGCCATAAGCAATGGAGGGATTGTATATGCCTGGGGGAAAAACTTATTATCAAGGGATGCCAGCAGTTTTGACAAACCGTCTGATCTGATTGTGATACCCGAGTTTACATCTGCCAGAGGCATAATTGCAGGGCTTTCTCTTTCCACAGGGCCTGATGACATCCTTCAGGCAATCGTTGAGTCGCTTTGTTTCCAGGTTCGTGAAAAACTTGAGAGAATAGAAAAAGTCCTTGGACAGGACGAAAAAATCAGATATGTTGTTATGATTGGCGGCGCAGCAGGTCAAAGGCATCTCGGACAATTACTGGCAGACATAACAGGAAAGTGTGTTTTTGTTCCAGAAATAAATGAGGCAGCCGGATACGGTGCAATGAAACTATTCAGGAGCGTGGGTCAGAAATTCTTGAATAAGGGCAATTATTTTAGATGCAGAAAAAATTTGTATGCAGCCTATACCAGAAATTTTAAGGAATATCTTGCCTTAAAAAAATCAGTATGTGAATAATAACTCACCCGATTATTGCCGTCTTTGCTTTTTGCCAACCAACAAATCAAAAGATTATTAAAAATGTTTTGATTTTGATATGATAGATTTGTATAATAAAGAGCAATAGTTGGCTTGAGGAAATGTGGGGAGCATAGGAAATAATGTAAAATATGCCTGAGCAGAAACAAATAAAAAATCAAATACTCATCTATAAACCCAGAGGTGGAGATGTTGAAGTTGAGGTGAAGTTGGAGCGGGAAACTATCTGGCTTGATGCTCATCAGATGGCTAAACTTTTTGGTGTAAATAGGCCTGCTGTAGTAAAACATATAAATAATATCTACAAAACAGGTGAGTTAAACAAAAATTCAACCTGTTCCAT
>DYKA01000048.1 GCA_020722805.1 Vermiphilus sp. | reverse complement strand
AAAAGTTCACCTCCATGAGAAGAAAAAAGCACGAAAAACAAGAAAATGCAAAAAATTAAGACGCTGAAACCCGCACTGCTCAAGGGTTTTGAAAGCGGAGGTGAATTTTAAAAAGGCAGTATCTGGAAACCATTGATACACAAGGGTTTCAGAGTTTTCTGAAACCATAAATCAGAGGCAGAAAGGAGGTGAAAGAAAATTTGACTTTTGCCTACGATTCTGTTAAGATAGAGGAAGAAAATAAGGAGGTTCTGGAGTGTCAGTTTGTAACCACATCTTGAAGCCAGGACAGAATTTGACACATTAGATATTATGTGTAAACTATGGATACAAAATAAGGAGGGGTATGAGAATTTTGAAATATATGTCTGAAGTTCTGGTTATGGTATTGCTATGGCTATTTATCCTTGCTGTGCAAATTCAGGCTCAGATTTCACCGGGAAGTTACCAGAGGATAGATGGAAATCCATTAAGGATTGATGCATATGATGATGGTACTCTTGCCGTATATCGTTATGAGACCGACCATTATCAAAATCAGTATTTTGATGGCAACTGCTGGGGATCTGTACTTTATCTTAATGGAATAGGAGAAGGTAATCTTGGTTTCAATAGCTGGTATTTTATTGATTGGTATGATAGTTCATTACCACAGTTTACCCCGGTAAGTAACACCATGCCTGACCCATGGACCATTATTACTATTTTTGATGCTGGAGACACTGGCGTGCGCATCAAACAAACCATCTCCTATACAAATGGCAATGCGTATTACAGAAAAGTATGGGAAATCACAAACAGCGGTACAAAAGCCGGCGGTGCAACCACGTATACTGACTGCAGATTCCTACATGGCGGAGACACATATTTTGCAGGAGATGATGAATCACAAGGACACTGGGATCCTAATCTTGGTATGGTCTATCTTACAAATCCAAATCCAGAAATTACTGGTATCATGGGTTTTTACGGTGCTCTGACAACACCTGCAGACCATTATTATGAAGATTATTATGAGGATGTGGGTGAAGCATTAATATCAGGGCAACTTCCGGACACAGTGCTTCCAGACTATAAAGATGCAGGATATGGACTACAGTGGAATCGCGAGACACTTGCACCAGGAGAAACATGGACAATAATTTCTTTTGAAAAATGGACAGAGGCAGGATTTGTCCAGGTATTTGCACCAGCTGAACAATCAGGAAATCCAGGAGATATCATAAACTATCAGTTTGTTGTGGTTAATTATCAATCTACATCAGATAGTTTTGACCTGGTTTTGAATTCTTCAAATGACTGGCCTGTATCGTTGCCAGGTGGAGATACAGTCAGTATCCCTGCAGGTGAGAGTACCACTGTGGATGTTACAGTTACAATTCCTGCGGATGCGCAGCCGGGAACAACTGATAATCTGACCCTTACCGCGACATCACAGACAGACCCGAATATAACCAATCAGGACAGTGTGACAACAAGAGTTCTCGGCGAAATTGCAGAAGACCTTGTAAGAATTTATGGTGGCGGAGGAGGTTGTTTCATAGCAACAGCAGCATTTGGCTCATATCAGGAAAAGCATGTCTGGATACTGAGGCAGTTCAGGGATAAATATCTTTTAACAAACCCAATAGGCAGAGCTTTTGTAAAATGGTATTACAGACACAGTCCTGGGTATGCATCAATCATTGCACAAAACGATGTATTGCGGACAATTACCAGAATATTGTTGATGCCTCTTTACGCGATTGCATTTATTACACTTAAGTTTGGGGCACTGTTTTGGATTTTTGCTGCAGGTATTCTATATCAGTTGTTTTTACAAAAGAGGAGGCAAAATGGCTAAGAAGAGTATTTTAGTTCTTGCTGTGTTTTCTTTTGTGTTTTTTGTTTCGCCGTCATTTGCCTATGACTTCAATCTATTCAGGCCAGCAATAGGAGAGCAAAATTTTGTGATAAATCACTCAAGCCAGACATTGAAGTCTGGTATGTATCAGTTTGATGCTTTTTATTCGTTCGGAGATGAGGTTTCTAAAGCAAAGATCAGTGGAACAACATATACACTTGTTGAAGACCAGCATCTTTTGATACTTGGGTTAGCGTACGGGATTTCAGATACATTTACCCTTGCTGCTGATATTCCCTTGCTGATAACCCAGGATACAAAACTTCCTTCAGGAGTTCTTGATTTCAAGGACAATGGCATAGGAAACCTCACGATTTACGGTAAGTATAAATTTTTTGGCGGCAAGGACCAATTTGGACTTGCAGTGGTACCTTTTGTTGGGCTTGACACTGGAGATGAAAAAAACTTTATTAATGCTGATTCAACAGTTATTGGGGTGAAACTTGTTGTTGACAGAAACTGGTGCAACCATTCATTTCTCACACTGAATATTGGAGCCAGCCATCAGGACCCGGAAAAAATAGGTCAGATAAAGGTTAATACTGCAATCCTTTTTGGACTTGGTTTCACACAACTACTTCCAAATGAAAAAACCTATGCAACAATTGAAATCACAGGAAGAAGTGATAACGGATTTTTTGAAGGGGGAAAGAGTGTTCCAATAGAAGCACTTGGTTCAATCACACACACTCTAAAGAAAAACATCAAGATAACTGCTGGACTTGGCGCGTCCCTTACAGATGGCTATTCTACTCCGAATTTCAGGGCATTTACAGGAATAAGATTGGGATTCTAAAATAATTACCAACAGATTTCGCAGCCCCGGGTTTTTCCGGGGCTTTTTTGTATGCACATGTGGCGATACACACAGGAAGATTTTGAATTCTTCAACAGGGAAATAAAGGATTTCATACCTGGTAAAATCTTTGATTTGCACGCGCATCTGTGGAGAATAAGTGACTGGCAAGGAAATCCACCGGAATTTTTAAGAAGCAAACCATTTAAAATCCCCCTTTGTCCCCCTCTACTAAAAGGGGGAAAATTGGGGGATTTAATGAAAGGGGGAAAATGGTGGGGGGATTTAAAAAAAAGGGGAGAGAGACAAAGGAAGGTGGGGATGGATTTTGAAAAAAAGTCTCTACTTAACAATAAAAACATTAAAACTTCTTTGTGCATCAGTCCCTGTGTATGGTAGAACTCACAGGCAAGGTCGTGGCTTTCTGCGAAGCCGGGTAAATAGAATGGGACTAAATAATATTTACAAATTATTTCCTGAATTGTTGTGCCATTGCCTGTATTTCTTTCAATATAGACATTTGTAAAAGGTCTTCAATAGAATGCTCAAATGCAAAACTCCAGTTATCCGTGTTAAATGTACCTGGTTTATTAATCCTTAAGTGGCTGATTTGTTTAGCAATATTTCTGTCAAGACAGAAAATATCCAGTAAAAGATTTATACAAAATATTGATGAACTTCCATAAATAAATTCCAGCGCCTTTTTCAAACATTCCATATCATTGTGTTTTTTAATACTGAGCAGTTTTCCAAGACTGTCTTTTTCATTAAATGTATCGCGATATATTTCAATAATGTCTCTTATTTCCTCATCAGATCTTCCAAAAATTTTGATTATTTTTTCAACTGAATCAAATTCTTTTTTCCATCTTAACCTATCAGGCCTGGAAGCAAATTTTTCAAATAGTTTTTCTTTAAAATATTCTGGATCAAGATTAAGGTTCTGACATTTTATTTCAAATAACTCTTTTTCAATTGTTCCTGCCTCATTTCTCCACCATTCAAGCCACAAGGATGTATCATGCGTGGAAAGGCTTGATATGCTTAATTTTCTATATTCAGAGGATGGAATAAAAGAGTAATCAAACCCATAGTTTTTTTTCCATCGCTGGACATCATATCCTGGTATTCCAAATTCTTCTAATGTAGAAGGACATACAGCAGGAATAATTCCAAGATCTTCTGCACATAAGAGACAATGAGTGTTTTTATTCATAACTGAAAGAATTTCTTTTCCGTTTTCCTTCCATAGTTTTTCATCAGAAGGTAAAAAAATCCCTTTTAAACCTTGATTATCAACAGGTTCATCAGCAGGTATTGACCAGATTCTAAAAAGCCCGACAACATGGTCAATTCTTATCATGTCAAAAAAGTTGTCCATATACTTTAATTTCTCAATCAAATATCTATAGTTGCTTTTTCTCAGATTTTCACGATTTTGAATTGGCATACCCCATCTCTGACCGTAAGCGCAATACATATCAGGGGGAGCACCGGCTGAATAATTTAAGTCAAAAAGTTCCCTTTTTGCCCAAACATCAGCACTGTCTTTTGAAACAAGAATGGGTAAGTCTCCCATCAGCAAAATACCTTCGCTGTTTGCACATTTTTTTACAAAGGTCATCTGCGTAAAACAGATAAATTGAATCCATTTTTCAAAAAGTATGTCCTTTTTATATGCAGAACATATCTTTTCAATTTTTTCACTCCTTGCATCCACAAAATAATCTTTCCACTCATACCACGGTCTATCATCGTGGATATTTCTCAGCACGCGGTATATCGCAAATTCATCAAGCCAGTAACTATTATTTTCTACAAAGAAAGCAAAACTGTTATCAGATTCTATAGTTTCAAGACCTTTATCAAAAATCTCTCTTAAAAATCTCAGTTTTTCTTTTCTTACATTGTAATTGCATCTATTGTTTTTTCCACATGGAAAATTTGACTTTAAATAACTAATCAACCTATCCGGGCATCTGAACCTGTAATAGGAAAACAGAGATAGAGAAATATAAACAGGATCCAGCGCAAATGAACTTATTCCGTTATAGGGTGAATTATCTGAACCAGCCATATTCAGTGGAAGGAGTTGAAGTATTGAAGCGTCTATAAGTTTGCACAGCGCAACAAGATTTCTTATATCATTAAAATCACCAATACCTGTGCTTGTCGTTGAATGTATTGAGAACAAGGGAACACAAATGCCAGACCTTTTTATTGTTCCAATTTTTTCCCATTTACTTCCTGAAGCAGTATTGAGTAAATAGTCAAAGTTCATAAGGATTTTTTTATGGCTGATATCAAAGTTCTTATTTCTTTCATACTTCCAACGGTAATGCGGAGATAATCTTTAAGTTCAGACGTATTGAAGTATCTAACGAGAATTTTCTTATTTTTTAACATCTCATAAAGATTTTTTGCTTTCATATGCGAGGGTTTAACAAGAATAAAATTTGCCGAAGAGGGAAAAACATAGAAACCCATTTTCTCAAGTTCCTTTCCCAGATAAAGCCTGTTGTTTATGATTTTTCTACAGTTTTCTTTCACTGAATTATAATGCTTTATTGCTTCAATTCCTGCAATCTGCGAAATGACATTTATATTATAGGAATCCTTTATTTTCAACAGAGCTGAAATAAGATATGGATTTCCAAAACAATAACCAATTCTTAATCCTGCAAGAGAAAACGATTTTGAAAAAGTTCTGACAACAATGATATTTTCAAATTTTCTAACAAGACCAAGACAGTTATTTTCTGCGAAATCTACATATGCTTCATCAATAACAAGCACATGTCTCAATTTTTTCGCGATTTCTCTGATCTGTGAAACCGGATGGAAATAACCAGAAGGTGAGTCAGGGTTTGCAATAATCTTCATACAATCGGTATATCTGTGTATAAAATCCTCAGGAATACTGAAATCACTTTTTAGATTAATCCTGATGGGTTTTCTGTCCAAAATTGTTGACAAAATTTCATAAAGTGGATAACTCGGATATGGAAATACAATACTATCTTTTTCACTTGAAAATGCTGTCAGACACAACCTTAAAATTTCATCAGAACCATTGCCAACAAAAACCCATTCAGCATTAAAGCCATAATGTTTTCCTATTGTCTTTCTCAAGTTTTTTGCCACGGGGTCCGGATATCTTCTTATTGAACCATCTATCTTTTTTTTTATTGCACCAAGCACCTTCCCCGGCGGCGGGAATGGATTTTCATTCGTATTGAGTTTTATGAAATTCTCTTCAGATGGTTGTTCTCCCGGGACATACGGCGAAAGTTTCTCAAATATCCTGTTCAAAGGCACCTTCATATCTTTCAATCCTTTCCTGAATTATGGTAATATAGAAGTGTTTCAGTATTATATCACAAAGCACCAGGTTAAGACGATGGAAGACCTTACACCGATGTTAAAGCAATATCTGGGTATCAAGAAAAAATACAGTGACTGCATCTTATTTTTTCGGCTCGGTGATTTTTACGAGATGTTTTTTGATGATGCAAAAAAAGCATCAAGCGTTCTTGACATTGTTCTGACGTCAAAAGAAGCAGGAAAATCAGGCAAAATACCCATGTGCGGAATTCCTTTCCATGCTGCAGATTCTTACATTGGCCGACTTATCAGGAATGGATACAAGGTTGCGATATGCGAACAGACAGAAGACCCTTCAAAGGCAAAAGGAATCGTCAAAAGAGAAGTGACAAGAATAATAACCGCGGGTACCTATGTTGACGAAACCGCAGAATCAAGATGCATTGTTTCAATAGTTGTGGAAAACAATCATATCGGTATTGCACTTATGGACAATGCTGCCGGACAGATCAAGACGAATGAGTTTTCTTCAATGCAGGATATTTCAAGAGTTCTTGCAAGAATGCCCGTGTATGAAGTTGTTTGTCCTGAATCCAGTGAAAAGTTTGTCAGAACGTTGCTGAACGAACTAACAGGCAAAAAGATAAGCATCATAGTCAGCTGTCAGGAGGACTGGAAATTTGAATATGAAACTGCTGCAAGAAACATCTGTGAACACTTCAAGATATCTTCTCTTTACGGAACAGGAATCGGAGAAAAGAAACTTGCAATATGCGCATCAGGTGGACTTCTTGAATATACACAGGCAGTGTCAAAAAGTGCTATGGCACATATTGACAGAATTTCATTGTATGACGACTCCGAATACCTTTCTATATCACCAGCAGCAATAAAAGGTCTTGAAATTGAATCCCTCATAAGAAACATTGATAGAACGGTAACTGCTTCAGGAAAGCGACTTATAAGAGAATGGATTCTTCATCCTCTGAAGGACATAGAAAAGATTAATGAGCGTCTTTCAGCAGTAAACATCCTTAAAGAAAATAAATCAGTCCAGCAGGCAATTGTATCAACATTTAAGAAGATATACGACATTGAAAAAGCACTCTCCAGAATAAGCAGTGGATATTCAAATCCAAAAGACCTTCTCGCCCTGAAAAATTCTATTGCACTCATTCCCGAAATAAAAAAGATTCTTGAACCTGTTTCAAAAATTAACAGGTATTTTTCTGTGGATGATATCCCTGAATTGAGAGAATTTCTGGAAAACGCAATCAACCCGGAGATACCCATTTCTCATCCTGAAGGTGAAATTATTAAGGATGGCTTCAGCAGCGAACTTGATGAATACCGCAGGATTAAAAAAATGTCCAGTCAGTGGTTGAAAAATTATCAGGCAGAGGAGATAGAGAAAACAGGCATATCTTCCTTAAAGATTGGATACACACAGGTTTTCGGCTATTACATTGAAATAAGCAGGCCAAACCTGCATCTTGTTCCTGAAAGATATACAAGAAAACAAACACTGGTGAATGCTGAAAGATTTGTTACTCCTGAACTCAAGGAGTTTGAAGAAAAAATGCTTTCAGCACAAGAGCGTATTATTGAAATAGAATCCATTCTTTTGAAACAGGTTATATCAAAAATTATTGAGTTTTCAAACCAGATTCATCAGTTCACAAACCGCATTGCCGCAATAGATGTCTTGTGTTCATTCAGCATCCTCGCAGAAAGTCAGGGCTATACAAAACCCGAAATTACCGGTGGCGATGAAATTATCATAAAAGATGGAAGACATCCCCTTGTTGAATTTTATCTTGAGGACGATTTCATACCGAACGATACACTGCTTGATTGTTCCTCAAACCGGCTTTTAATCATCACAGGTCCCAATATGGCAGGGAAATCAACATACATAAGGCAGGTGGGCGTCATAGTAATTCTGGCCCAGAGTGGATGTTATGTACCATCTTCTTCGGCGAAAATTGGCATTGTTGATAAAATTTTTGCAAGGATTGGCACGCACGATGATATCTCAAGAGGGCAGAGCACATTTATGGTTGAGATGTCTGAAACAGCTTCCATCCTTTCAAATTTATCAGAAAGAAGCATTGTCATCCTTGACGAGATAGGAAGAGGCACAAGTACATACGATGGACTTGCCCTCGCACGGGCAGTTGCGGAATATCTTTACAGACAAAAGGTAAGAACACTTTTTGCAACCCATTTTCACCAGCTTGTAGAACTTGAAAAAAACCACCCGGGAATAAAAAACTATAATGTCGCTGTAAAGCAGTGGCAGGACGAGATAATTTTTCTCCATAAGATTATCCCGGGCGGAACTGATGAGAGTTACGGAATCTATGTTGCAAAGCTTGCGGGGATACCCCTGGAAGTAATCAACAGGTCAAAAGAGATACTTGCAGAATTAGAATCATTTGAAAAATTTTCATCTACTGAAAGCGAAATTCAGCAGCTTTCTCTTTTTTCATATCATCCTGATCCCCTGCTTGAAAAATTGAAAAAGGAGATTGAACAGACAGACCCTGAAAACATCACACCCATTGATGCCCTGAAAAAGATTGCTGAATGGAAAAATCTGATCAATAAAAAGGAAAAGTAGAACATGCAAAGGATTCGAGTATTATCAGATGAAACAATAAGTCGCATCGCAGCAGGGGAGGTTATTGAAAGACCCGCCTCAGTAGTAAAAGAACTGATTGAAAACTCCATTGATGCAGGTGCAACCAAAATATCGGTGGAGACAAAACAATCAGGGAAAACATTCATCAAGGTAAAAGAC
Source organism: Vermiphilus sp. (assembly GCA_020722805.1). GTDB lineage: Bacteria > Ratteibacteria > UBA8468 > B48-G9 > DTJG01 > DTJG01. The sequence continues at coordinate 3,477 of DYKA01000048.1, read as the reverse complement.
AATGGTTCAGGAATTGAAAAAGATGATTTGGACCTTGTCTTCTTAAGACACGCAACAAGTAAAATCAATGGATTTGAGGACCTTTCACGTATTCGCTCGCTCGGTTTCAGGGGAGAGGCCCTTTACAGTATTGCTTCTGTCTCTGAGGTTTTTCTGAGAAGCAGGACTACCTCCTCGGAAAACGGTTGGGAGATTCACATAAAGAATGGAAAAAGGAGTCAGGTGAAACCAGCAGCATTACAATCAGGTACAGAAATAGAGGTTCATAATTTGTTTTTCAATGTCCCGGCACGCAGAAAATTCTTGAAGTCAGACGCAACGGAATTTCATAGAATCATAGGAATATTTGTCCCCTATACAATTCTTTTCCCTGAAAAGTCCTTCACTCTCATTCACAATAAGAAATATGTCTTTGACCTCAAAAACGACTCCTCATTTAAGAACAGAATAATAGATATCTTCAATTTCAATCCTGAATTCCTCCACGAAATTACTCACAGGTCTCTGGATGGTTCAATCTCACTGCATTTGATTCTTGGAGATATCAATATCAAAAGAACAAAAAGGGATGCACAGTTTTTGTTTGTCAACAATAGACCCGTGCAGTGCGCAGGCATTTCTTTTGCTGTTAATGAGGTTTATCGTTCGTTGATGCCACCTGAAAATCATCCTTTCTTTGCGGTTTTTATCAATATTCCTCCCCGTGATATTGACGTTAATATTCACCCGACAAAACGGGAAGTAAAAATCAGAAACGAATATGCTGTCGCAGGCATAATAAAACAGTTGTGCGAAAAAACTCTCAATAAGGAAACTGCTCCAAAACAGATATATGTGGAGAAAGATTTCCAGCGGCCCCAACAAAAAATCTCTGATGTCAGTCAGGATTATCAGATGTCTACTACACAAACATCCATATTCAATCTGCCAGTTGAGGAAAAAGACCGCTCTAAAATCTTTCATGAGAAGTTTTCTCATGCAAGGTTTGTCGGAAGTATAATGGGAACATACCTTGTCTTTGATGCCGATGACAGGATATATATTGTTGACCAGCACGCAGCACACGAAAGGATTACATTTGAAAAACTTATCAATCAGACAAAACAGGGAAAACTGGAAGTCCAGCAATTGCTTGTGCCTGTGACTGTCACGCTTACTGTTCAGGAAATGATTGTATGGCAACAGGATGGAAATCTAAAACTTGAGGAAATAGGGTTTCAAACAACAAAATGGGACGAGAAAACAATTGCAGTGCATACAAGCCCGGTTGAAATAAACAATCCTGAAATTGCTGTCAGGAATATCCTTTCAGACACAAACGTCAATCAGAGCATTGAGGAGCTATTGAGAAAGGCCTGCAGAAGTTCCACAATGGCGAATGAAAAACTCACCGTGGATGAAGCAGAATCATTAAAGAAATCTCTGCTTCTCTGCGAACGACCCCTTACATGCCCGCACGGAAGACCAACAATTATAGAAATTGAAAGAAGGTTTATTGAAAAACAGTTTCTCAGATAATCCTACAGATGCCTGATGTATTTTTTCCATGCGTGTGCAATCAATCTGAGGTCTTTTGTTTTTATCGGAAGAAGTTTTGGCTCCGGGCTGAAACAGACGAATCTTTCGGAATAGAAAATACAGGGAACTCCTATACTGCTGCTTTTCATTGTAAAATCAAGCCATTTGTCATAATAGGAATGAACCCAGTTATCACTATCAATCGGATGGGATGGAAGAGCAGCCCTTGCAAGGTCAGAACGTGCCTTCATTGCCAGAAAGACATCTGTTTCAGGAAGGATCACTCCCGCATCGTGTAATCTTACCATATCAAAAGTATCATGAAAATAAGGATGCACTGTGCTGCTTGTAATAAGGCAGTCCTTTTTTGCGTTCTTTGCTGCGTTATAAATCTCTTTCTGCAGTTTATACAATAGTTCACATCCCCACAGGAGCCCTTTATGTTCAATCCTGTCGTGTTTTTCCCCGAGAATAACAGGCCGGCCAAAATGTTCTCCACCAATTGGCTCTCTTTCTGTTGGCACGTAGGAAAGCTGATCAATCTTAAATCCATCAGCATTGTAACAATCCCTTGCAGAAGAAAGCAGCCGGTGGATACTTTCCTTCACAAAACAAACATAGGAATAATTTTCTGGGTCAACGACAAGTTTTCTTTTTCCCGCAAAAATACACCAGTCGTCCGGCAGTCCTTCTGTGTACCATGTTGCAATCCACAGTAGCACTCTTCTTCCTTTTTTATGTTGTCTGTCAATGAATCCGCGAAGGTCAGGCCATTGCATCTTGTTTGGAACCCAGTTTCCTCCAGAAGACCATCCAGCATCAATGATTATAGTACCCACAGGAACATTTGCCTGGTCAAGAATATTTACCCATCTTTCATATAGTCCTTGAATGCAATATGCAAGAGCTCTCGCTTCAGAACCCTTTCCTCCTTCAAACTCAAACATTATGCCTACCTGATCTCCATATCCGCAGTAAATTGGTTTTAGCCACCACAAAGGTATTTTGTCCTGTGAATGAGTTTTCCCATCTGGATAACTCAAACTTAGACCTCTCTCAAGAAGTTGATAATTTGATTCATTATCAAAACCATTTATAATAACAAGTTCAACATGCTTAATAACATCAAGGGGATTAGAATGTCCTTCAAGGTCTATTTTTACCTGAATTCCTTCTTTGGTTGCCTTGAAAAAAGCAAAATTCCATAGATGCCATTTTGGGTCAGCATGGATTCCAATAAAAATCTTTTTTCCTTTTCCACTAACAATCACTGCAAAAGGCGGCGGACTGAACTTTGCTGAAACTTCTTCTGAACATCTTATTCCAATTCTGAGTTCTTTTGGAACCCTGTATGGTTTTGTTCTGTGCCTTATGGAAGGGGAGGGCGACCATATTTCCTGAGGTGAAAAGCCAATTTCGCCGGCCCCGGCACAACAAACAAGAAAATCAGAATCAACCACATCAAAACTTTTTCTTATAATATTCTCACTGAGCATTTTGATCTCACTATCTCAACAATATAACATAACTTTTGGGGTCTTATTATAACAGACGAAAAAAGTCTCATCAAAAAAATTCCGCCGCCAACAAAAGTTGACGGCGGCTCTTATGGATGTGGCCAAGCCGCTCGACTATTAGTACCTCTCAGCTTAAACCCTTACGGGTCTTACACCTGAGGCCTATCAACCAGGTAGTCTACCTGGAGTCTGTTCCTGGTATTGCTACCAGGAGGGAGATCTAATCTTGGGGTGGGCTTCGCACTTAGATGCTTTCAGCGCTTATCCCTTCCGAACATGGCTACCCAGCGATTGCTCCTGGTGGAACAACTGGGACACCAGAGGTTCGTCCACCCGGGTCCTCTCGTACTACGGGCAGCTCCCCTTCAAATCTCCTGCGACCACGACAGATAGAGACCGAACTGTCTCACGACGTTCTGAACCCAGCTCACGTACCGCTTTA
>DYKA01000047.1 GCA_020722805.1 Vermiphilus sp. | reverse complement strand
GGTTATCAAGGGTGAAACCCTTGATGTTCTTGTGCCTGTAAATATGAACGGGGTTTAGTAAATATTTGGGTTTGTCCCAAATATTTACAACTGATTCTGTCTGCTGTCATTTTTTAGCGATAAATTTTACTCCCTATTTTCCTGCCGATTACCTTATTTTTTATCCTTCTTGCTATTTTTTTTGGGTCTGAGCTTGATAACTTTTCAATATCATTTAGCAGACGTGCCAGGTGATAGAAAAATCTCACCATATTGCTCATAGCAACTCCTTGAAAAATCTAAATCTTTGTTTTTCTCTCAATTTCCGATGCAACATATTCATCGTGGGTCATCAATTCGTCTTCAGAGTGAGTTTTAATACTTGAACTCCATTCAACAACCCATTTCTTCTGGTCAAGAGCATCCTGTCTTAAAATCTTTCCTTTTTCAAGAGTAGTACGATGATAAACCACATCACCTGCCTTGAATCTTGATTTTCTCCTGAATAACATGTCACCACCTCCTTTCAATCAAAAGAGAAACCTTTTTCTTTGAAAAGCTTAATGCATATATCAACAACATTCCTATCAAAAAGAATATCACTCTTATCCCTTATTTCCTTAAGGGCATTGTCTATACCGAGTGCTGGTCTGTAAGGCCTGTCATAAGCCATTGCCTCAACAACATCAGCAACAGCGATAATCTTTGCTTCAAGCAAAATATCCTTTTCTTTTAATCCATCAGGATATCCAGAGCCATTCAACCTTTCGTGGTGCTGACGCACAATCTGCGGCACTGGCCAGGGAAATGGTATCTGGCTGAGAATTTCATATCCGATCAATGAATGAAGTTTAATGATACTGAATTCATCATCAGTAAGTTTTGTTGGTTTTACAAGTATTTCAACAGGGATGTTTGCCTTGCCTATGTCGTGGAGAATTGAGGCAAATCTCAATCCCTGAACAACATCGTCGGGCAGACCCATTTCCCTTGCAATTGCCATTGAGAGTTGCGCAACGCGGATTTGATGACCTGCTGTGTAAGGGTCTCGCGTTTCAACCATTTTGGCAATTGCGGATGAAATTCCTTCAATTGTATTTTGTAATCTGATAAAACTCTGTTCAAGTTTTTCAGCAGATTGTTTTTCTTCCTGTCTTAACCTTATCATTGTAATGCCGTAACCAATATTGTCGCCTATCGCATGCAATATATTTGTTTCTTCTTTGTCATTGAACCTGTTTTTTTCTTTTGAGTATATGTTCAGACTTCCAATCTGATTTTTTTCAACGAAAACAGGCAAACAGATTGTTGAATGAAAATTATAACTTGAATTGAGATGTTTCCAGTCATCAGAATAATAACTGCTGATGATATCATTAATAATAACCGGTTTCTCTTCAATTATTGTTTGAATCTCGGGTGTATTCTTGTCTTTGTCAATGATAATTTTCTGCAATTCAGAAGCAAAATCATTGTGTTTGTCTGAACAGGTAATAATCTGAAATTTTGAATCTGACTTCAAGACAAATAGAGATATTTCAAAAAGCGCATCGTCTCTTATTATCCTGCAAACATCCATAAGCAGTTGCCTTTCATCACTTATTCTAACGATAGAGTGATTAATAAACGCAAGGGTTCTGAGTATTCTTTGAATTCTTTCAATTCTGTGAACATGAGAAACTATTTCAGTGATATCTTTCAATACGGCTGCAACAAGATGTGTATTTGAAACACTGTCAAAGACCCTATTTGCTGAAACCCTCCCCCAGACAACAGAACCGTCCTTTCTGATGTATCTTCTTTCAGATTCATAAGAATTGATAGTTCCTTCAGCCAGTTTGCGGTAAGTATTTTCCACAACTTTTTTTTCTTCAGGATGGACAACATCCATAAGCTTCATCTGCATAAGTTCCTGCATTGAATATCCAAGGAAATCGCAAATGCTGCTGTTCAGCATAACAGGTCTTCCATAAAGGTCAAGCAGAGCCATTCCCGCTGATGATGAATTGAAAAAACCATTAAACCTTTCAAGATTTGCTTTTATAATCTTCTCCATTTTTATTCTATCTGTAATATCAGCAATTGATAAAATAATGTGCGCCCATTTCATCCCGAGATCAACAACAGGGGAAATTGTTGCAAGGATATTTTTTTCTGTGCCGGCGGATGTCTGAATTGCTGATTCAAACTGGATCTGTGTTTTGCCTTTCAGCAGATCTATTATGACTGAAGGGATAAGAATAGTTTTCAGTAATCCATCCACAATCTTTTCATGGTCGCGTGTTTCAAACAATGCATACATCTGTTCATTGGTATGGAGTATTATTAATAAGTTGCGATAAGTGCCGCCCGATTTGACGTTCTTGAGATGGGATTCAAAATCGTCAGGATATTTTGAATAAAGTGAAGAAACTACCTTTTTCAATGCTGAACAATCAATTTCTGCAAGAGGAAACGGTGACCGATCATAAAGAACCCGCATATGGGCTTCATTTTTCCTGAGTTGTTGTTCTGCCAGTGCTCTTTTCTGTTCAACAATAAGCATTTCGAGACAGTACCCAATATCTGCTGCAACATTAATAAGAAGTTTCTTTATTTCCTTACCAAAGAAAAACAGCCTGTCTGAATACAGGTTCAGTGCACCCAGTATACTTCCACCCACTCTTATCGGAATAGCAGCAGAAGAACAAAAGCCGTATTTTTCAGCATTCATTTTCCAGGGCTTCATCCTTGAATCATTCAGGATATCATTGCACACACAACACCTGCCTGTTCTTATTGCCCTTGCTGTTGGACCCTTGCCCTCTGCTTTTCCAGGGTTTAAAGATATGTGAATATTCTCAAGATAACCGGCTTTTACCTTTGATACTGCTACAGGAATAACAGTTTGTTTCTTATAGTCAGCAATCCCGATCCACGCCATTGTGAATCTGCCGGTGCTTGTAGCAATATTACACACACTTTTGAAAACCTGCTGCCTGTCTTTTGCTCTTGTCATGGTCTGGTTTATCTGACATAGCATTGAATACATCCACAAAAGATTTTCAATCCTTTCTCTTGCCTGTCTGGTTTCTGTGATATCCCTGATAAATGCACCAATTCCAATCTCATCTGTTCCGAGTTTTACTGGGAACTTTTTTGTTTCATAGATTCTTTCACCGACGACTTCTTCGTTCACAACAAGTTTGTTTTCTTTTATTGCCTGAATATCTGTTTCCCTGCACCGCTTTGCTGCTGAATAGTCCATCAAGTCAAAATCGGTTTTTCCAATAATTTCAGAAACCGGTTTTTTGAAAAATCTTGCATATCGCATATTCAGTTGAATATATCTGAATTTTGAGTCCTTGATAAAGGTCATATCATCAGTAGCATTGATAAAAGCATTATAGTTTTCATTGGTTTTCTTGAGAATTTCAAAGGTCTCGCATCTTTGCAGTCCTATAGAAACAGCACCCGCTATTGTTTCAAGGAAATCAATCATCACCTGAGAAAAAATTGCCTTCCTCTTATCCACGCAAACAAGTGCGCCAGCCAATTTATCGGATATATTCAAGGGGACACAGGAAAAAAATATTTCTTTGCCATTTTTCTTTGTTTCTGAAACGAAACTTCCTGATTTTGTGAATTGAACCCGGGATGGTCTTTTACCTCTGAGATAATCTGAGACAAAAACTTCAATATTATCTTTTTTCTTATGTTCACTGTTGTTGTCCTTAAGCATAACGAAAACTTTTTCAAAATCAAGTTTCCTTTTCAAAATTCCTGAAACTTTAGAAACAAGCGTTGATACATTGTTCGTGACATTCAGCAGAGAGATTACTTCCAGATGTGCCTGCTGAAAAACTTCCCTTATCCTGCGGTGGGTAATATCATGGACAAGAATTTGCAGCATCTGGTCCTGTTGACCGGAAAATTTCGCGGTACAGTAAACATCAACAATAATTCCATCCCTGTTTCTTATTCTGAACTTAGATATGCCTATGTTTTCAGAATTCTTCAGGTTAACCAGCATACTTTCAAAGTTTTCTCTGTCGGACGGATGGATAAGTTTCCATAGATGTTTCCCGATAATTTCATCCCTGCCGTATCCAGTAATATTGAGAAATGTCTGATTAACATCATTAATTACGCATCTGGTATCACAGGCAATATATCCTGCTGGTGCGTTTTCAAAAAGTGTCCTGAATCTTCTTTCTGCTTTCAGACCGTGTTCTTCTTTTTCTCTTTTTTCGGTTATATCTTCTCCTGAACTCAGGGTTCCAACGATATTCCCATTCTTATCTTTCAGAACAGTATTGTGCCATGCTATCAGACGTTCCCCTCTTTTCGTGATTACTGGATTTTCAAAGTATTTTCTCAACACCCTTTTGCCCGAGACGATGTCATTGAAAAATGCCTTCATTTCATCCCTGAATCTTTTCGGGATGAAGTTATCAAAATAGTTCTTACCGATAATCTGTTTAACAGGGTAGCCGAGAACTTTGCTTGCCTTCTTGTTGATTTTTATGACCTGCTGGTCTTTCCCGATGACAATAAGCATCACATCTGCAAAGTCAAAATACAGTTCAGAATCTTCAAGTTTGTCTTTCAGGATTGTTTCTTTGATAAGATATTCTTTTTCTAATTTTTTTTGGATGGTTTGCTCTTTTCTTGCACGTGCAGTGTAGCAGGCAGATTTTTCTCTTCCAATGGACTTTTTCATTTTGCCTCCATTCTACTGTATCTTACCTTTTATTGAGAAACTGGTCAATATCAAACATTACTATGGCAGGCTATTCCAGAAGGCAAAAATATGCACTGTGTGAAATAAAGGACCCACCTGTTATCTGTACTGCACACTATGGGTAATACAGCACCTGCCAGCAAACGTCGGCCCTTATTCCCATTCATAGCCGAAAACCTCACCATGCGAGAGTTCAATTCTCAATACAAGTGGGGAAAAACAGGGGGATTTTGTTTCTCCTTCCTTTTATAAATCCCCCTTTTTCAAAAGGAAATTTTCAAACATAGTTCTGAGTATTCTAACATGCCAGTTTTTACACATACAAAAAATTCCTGTAAAATTCATATACAAAAACAAATGAAACCAAGAATTTTAATAATGACTGTGGTGATAGTAATTCTGGCACTTTTGATTTGCCTTTGTCTTTTTACATATTTCAAAATTTCAGTGCCAATTTCAAAATTGAGGAAAGAGGCATCCAGATATGAATCGTACAGAAATAATTTTGCGGGTTTGCAGGTGTTTTTGACTGGCGAGGAAACAAGGCAGTTGCGAACAATGATAAACGATTATCATGTTGAAGTTGCTCAAAAACTCGGGGTGTCCGGGCTGGTTAACGATGAGGCAGTGTATCAGGCAGTAAAAAAAGGATATCTTGTTCGGCTTGATGATAGCAGGTTCTGGAAAATAAAGGAACTTAAAGATTCCCTTCCTTTTGTTACAAAAGATACCCTGAAACTTTTAGAAATTATAGGGAAAAATTTTGAAGAAAAACTAAAAGAGTTAGATCTTCCTTTATATCGTTATACAATAAGCTCTGTACTGCGCACAACACAGGCGCAGGAAGATCTTGTGAGAAAAAACAGAAATGCAACAAGAGGTTTATCAAGCCATCAATTTGGAACAACAGTGGATATACTCTACAGGGATTTTGAATATACAGCTGAAAATCAGTATGCCTATTATTATCTGATGAGAAATCCAGATAATTCTGAATTCAGAAAAGCAGATTTTGACTGTCTCGGAAACCAGTATTCACAGTGTCTGAAGATAATACTTGGAAAAACACTTCTGCAACTTCAACAGGAAGGGAAATGTCTTGTAATTTATGAAAGAAGGCAACCTGTTTTCCATGTCACGGTTGCCCGAAAATTTTGAAATTAAAAAAGTTCTGGCGCTTCAAGTCGTATGTATCTTATGCCACCTCCATTTTGTTCTATGCACCAGAGAACAACAAGAAGTGTTCTGTCTTTAAGCACAGTCACATGTGGCTCTCCAAAACTGAAATTTGTCCAGTTGCTGTGGGATGTTGCCGATTGTTTTATTGCTGGTTTTTCTGCATTATAAACAATCTCATTAACATCAATTCCAAAATCAACATCACTGGGATTTACAACCGCAAGCCGCACTCCATAAGGAATCTGTTTTCTTTGATTATAGATGAAAAGCGCTCTGCTGTCAGGAAGCGGTGCAAGTGCTGTTGACTGTCCCATGATACCTGTTGATTTTGAAGGTGTCCAGGTACTGCCGCCATCAAAGGAAAGAGTGTAGGGATTCGGAAAATCAGAGCCATCTTTCTGGTTGAGTTTCCAGCATGTGCCAACAAGCCGTCCATCAGCAAGTTCAATAACCCATGCCTCTGCTGCTGTTGCGTAATGCTGTTCAAAACGAAGCATTGGTTTGTATGACCAGGATTTTCCCCTGTCCCTGCTGGTTAAAAGAACAACCTGATTTCTCTCAACAAATAGATTCGGGTCAAATGTATTGTAAGGTGAATAACAAACATGCCAGGAACCACTTTTTGTTATGCACATTGCACCAGGTGCTTCTGCAGCACCTGGAATTGGCTTTGGAATCACAAAAAATTCTGACCAGCTTTTTCCTTTGTCCAGAGAGTACCCATAAATCAATTCGTTCTCTTTCAGTCCCTGGGTTGCTTCTGACCAAAAGGATTCACCACGGGCATCAATCTTTGTGCGTGTTCCAAAAAAGAACATCTGTCCATCATAACTGCAACTTATTGAACCAAATATGCTGTAAGTGTTTGAAAGATGCTCCCAGGGAATAATCAGATTGTTCCATTTCTGGCCATCGTCCGAACAAACTATAACAGGTTTGAAGTCATTTATTCCCAACCCAGATTGTATCATAAATGAGCAGACAATCTCGCCAGTGTCCAGTGCCACGCATCTTGGTCCACATGCAACCGTATTTCCGATAGTGCGATAGACAAAACCTTCATCAACTATCTTGAAAAAATTATTTCCCATAAATTACTGATAAAGAAACTTGTTCTTCAGTCGTATCTTTAATGACTTTGACGGTTTTGATTGTTTTCCTTCTCTGTCAGTGTAAGTAATAAAAAGATAAAAATCTGTGTCTGGTTTCAAACCCCCAACGAGAGCACCCGACTTTGTTATGCCAGACGCTATCTTTATTGCACCTCTTCCATCAGGATATGCACTCGCCCATATGTCATAATTTTTCACGTTTTCTGCTTCCTCAAAAAACACATTACATCTTGTGCCATCAGGCATATGCTCAGGGTCTGACACATTCAGAAGTTTTACAGGAGGAAGCTGCCCTGTTTCACCAAGTTTGAGAATAGGATTTTCAAGTTCAGGCGCCTGCTTGGGTGCCGGCATCCTCAGTTTTGAAAGGGACACTGCCTTCTGCGTCATGTTAAAACCATTTTCATATTCAGCAAAGAGGTCTCCCAGAACAACATCATCACCCTTTGCAGCAACGAGTTCATTTCCATATATTACTGAAGAACGCCTTTCTATGATAATTTTCTCAAGAGTCAGGGGCAGGTCGGCGATTCCATCTCCGCCATAACTTCCCCACCAGGATGTTCCGAGTTCTCTGTAGCAATCATAAGGTGAATTTGACGGTGTCTGAAATTTCAGATATCTCCAGCCATCAAAACAGAAAAAGCTCATTGTTCTTATGTCATCACTGTTCCAGTCGTCTTTTGTACCGACACTTATCCATTTTTCACCTTTCGCATCTTTCAGACAATAAACCACCCTTCCCCAGTCGCTTGATGCATGCACCCATATCCCAAGATGAGACGGTTTTCCCGGTATTACAATCGGTTTTTCAGGAACAAGAGTTGTGTAATAAGGCATTACCTTTCTGTCAATATCCTGTTTTTCAAGTTTCACTGCGAGTGCCTGTGTTCCATATTTTTTGTCAACCTTCATCTGGCTTATGCTCATTCTTCCTGGAAATCTTTCTATTTGCAGGCGGTTTGTATCTTCGTACTCAAAATCCCGAACAGAAGAAACTTTCCATTTGCTGAGATTTGAAATTTTCAAAGAGAACTTTGACGGCTGGGAATCGCTGTGGTCTGGTTCACCAAGTACCAGATCAATTTCCTTTTCAAGTCCTTCAAGGTACACAGGAGATTGTCCTATCACAAAGGTTATAAGTCCGTTTTTCTCTTTCAAAACTACTGGATTATCGTTGATATCGTAAAGTTCTAATATCTGGCCGCTCTGAACCTTCACTAAAACAGGTCTTTTCCCTCTTACTGTCCAGAGAGCATAAACAAGTTTTCCTGTTTTATAGTGTTTGTATTCCTGGCGTATGTTGAAATACTTCCTGTTAGCACATATCTTACAAAGTTGCATCTATTTATGTGTCTTGTCAGTGTTGCATATGAAACATAGGCAAGTTTTGGCATTGCAAGCGGTAGTCGCGTGCAGTATCCGCCGCCGTAATGGTTTTCACCCCAGTAGTTGGCGCAATCAAAAGGAGCATTAGAACTTTCATGATTGTTTATTCCATAGCCGATAAGAACAAGAAAATTCCTTGTGGCTATGTTTGCCTGGTCTTCGTCACTTGTGTCATAGTCAGCAGATGAAATGCATGTTCCATCAACAACAACAAGATATGGATTCGGCTTGTATTTTTTTACATCCTGAAGAATCGGGTAAAGCCGATTGAGAACAACCTGATTAATCTGCTGTTCAGGAGTCCTTTCAAAACCAGGCAGGTCAAGTCCGATACCGTCTATCAATTCTCTTGCCTCTGCGCTTTTCCTTAAGAAGATTGCTGTGTAATGGGGGTCTCCATGAGGCAGAAGTATTTTTATATCAGGCCATTGCTTTCTGACAGCCCGCGCGCCGAGAAGAAATTTTTCAAGCTGGGCCTGAAATGACTTTTCTTCCTGTTCAGAAAGTTTGTAGTCGGGTTCACCATAATGTGTTGGCCAGATGCCGTATGTAATCGGACCGATTCCTGGTTCAGGGAAAAATAGTATGTATTCCGGCTTGTTGATTGGGCTTTCTTCAACCTTATATTTTTTCAATTCTTCTATCAGCCATTTCTGGGTTGCTTCTGGATTTTGGGGATTGTAATTTGGCGCATAAGAATATGCAAAACTGTTTATATATATTACACCTCCGTCAAAGGCCTTATATGAAACATAACCAAGTTTTTCCGCAAGTTGTCTTATTTCAGGACTGGCTGACCTGAATGTTGAAAGGTTTGTCTCTGCACCTGCCTGAGCCATCACAATAAGTTCTGTCTTAAAATCAGGGGTGTCGTGCCCACCTGACCAGTTCCAGTATCCGAAAATCGGTCCTTTCCCTTCGCTCCAGTTTCCGCGTTCTCTCGTGTCAGGATGCAGATAGGCAAAGTTCCTTGAGCAGGTATAGGTCTCGCCCTCAGAAGAACACACAACATTGAGATAATGAAGACCATACCTTTTTGGATTAAGAGGGATTTTTACTTCTGCACTTTTTTCCGCAGGAAGATTTATAGTTTGTTTTTGAACTGATTTGTCTATACCGTCATAGTCAGTTGTTGAGACAGTCAGATTAACGGTTCTCGGCGAGCCTGTTTTGTTTACAAGATTTATTGAATATGATGGTTTTGCAGGTGAAGTCCATACATGCCCGACAGCCTCTGGCTGCAGGTCAATATCCGTTTCAACTGATTCAAGTGTTGCGGCGTAGATATGAACTCCGCTTGGAAGGCCTGCTGAGTGCCAGCTGTATTCAAGAGGATCTGGATACGCCCTGTAAGGTTTTACCTCTTTTGTAAGTTCAAGACCCACCCTCTCAAGGTCAGAAAACCAGTCCATTTTCCCCGGGTCTATCGGAATTACTACGTGGAAAAGGTTTATTCTATCGCCATTTTCAAGTTTCACAGGGTAGGCCTGAATACCTTTCGGCTTTGCAGAATAAACAGGCACTGTTTGAGAAAAGTTCATTGGATGACCTGCATTGGGTCTATAAAATTGGGCAGTTATAACAGGAACATTATTTTTTTCTCCATCAAATGTTCCTATGATATGAAGTGCTTTGTATCTTGCATAGGGAACATACATGCAAAACCTTGATGGGTCAATTCTGTCTGCAGAAATCCACCTTCCGCCAAATGTGCCGAAATTTGCTGCAATATATCCCTTAATGGCACCAAATCTTGTCCAGCTTGGACCGATATCAAGATGGTCATTACCTTTTTCATCGGGAACTGGAAGCACAAAAGGTATCTTATCCTTTTGAAGCATCTGCCTGAGAATGTCAATCTGGTTTTTTGCAAGCGATTTACCCTTTGTAATAACTGAATTGTTGACAAATCCAGATAGTTCCAATGGGAAAAATCTTTCATCTATTTCATTTATCTTTTTTGTCTGCATGCTCAAAAGTTTTGCTCCATAATAGATTTTTATATTGACTGTGCCTTTTTTTTGAATATTTTTTCCTGTTGGAAGACAACCAACAAATCTCCCATCAACATAAACGCTGAACCTGTCTTTTGCAACGACAAGCCGCAGAGTATGAAGTTTTTCATCTATCTTTGGTGCAGAAGCAATCTGATACTCAATAATCTTTCTCATTTCTTCTGGCCAGTTAAAACTGATATCACTAACAGCCTGAAAATACAAACGACCATTAATGGGCTTTGCGGTCTGCGGCTGGATGCTGCAGCTGTAGTTGATATATTTTGCATCTGGTACTGCACTAACAGAAGCAGTAAATGCTTGTTTGCTCTTATCCGGCAGTTCAGCACAACCCGCTGAAACAGTTATGCTTGAACCATACGGCTTCTGCGGTTTGAGGTAAAATGATAAAACATATTCTGCAGGCAAATCATAAGTTTCTTTCCCTGAGATTGAAACATAACCAGCAGGTTCAGTGGAAAGAATTGCTTTACCGTTTTCAACCACAGTTGAATATTTAACACCCGAAATATTCCACTTATCAATGCTTGAGCTAAGAATCTTTTCAATATCCCTGTTCCCATTTCCAGAACAAACCTGCGACATAACAATTAACGCCAGCACAAAAATCAAAATCCCGCTGCGCTTCATAATTTCTCCTATGTTCAGGAATAAATTTTTGTCTGTAGATAAATCAAGTTAACCTTATCACAGAATTTTGTCAAGTCAATAAAAAAATCTATAATTGATTAAAGGCAAGAGGTCAAAAATGAAAAAAAAGGTCGTTGTTGGAATGAGCGGCGGGGTTGATTCAACTGTTTCAGCACTACTATTGAAACAGCAGGGATTTGATGTTTCTGGAGTATTTATGAAAATCTGGGATGAAAAAGATACTGATGCCTGTATGAAAAAATCATCCTGTTATGGACCTGAAGAAAAAGAAATCAAGGATGTTGAAAAAATATGCAAAACTATTGGAATACCCGTTCATTTCATTGACGCAAGAAGGGAATTTCGAAAAAAGGTTCTGGATTATTTTAAGAAGGAGTATCTTGCTGGAAGAACACCAAATCCCTGCGTTGTCTGCAATAGATTCATCAAGTTTCAGTTTCTTATTCAGGAACTTGAAAAAAAGGGAGTTGAGTTTGATTTTTTTGCAACAGGCCATTATGCAAGGATTGAATATAGTTTTGAAAGAAAGCGGTATATCCTGAAGAAAGGCATTGATAAAGACAAAGACCAGAGTTATTTTCTTTTTCTTTTAACACAAAAACAACTATCAAGAATTATTTTCCCCCTCGGAAATTATACAAAGCAAGCCATTAAAGAAATCGCAAAACGTAATGGACTTGATGTATATCAAAAAGAGGAAAGTCAGGATTTCATATCAGGAGACAGATTTTTTCTATTTGAAGAAGGCACAGAACCAGGAGAAATAGTTGACAGTCATGGCAGCGTCGTCGGCAGACACAAGGGAATTATCCATTATACAATAGGACAGAGAAGAGGCACCGGAATTGCAAGGGGAAAGCCTGTTTATGTCATCGGGATAGATGCAAAAAACAACAGAATTATTGCCGGGGACGAAAAGGAACTCTATAAAAACAAACTTATTGCAACTGATGTTAATTTTATCGGAATTGAAAAACTTTCTCATCCCATGGATGCGATTGCAAAGATAAGGTACAAACATGAGGGCGCAAGCGCAAGGATATCTCCAGCAGGAATAAACAGGGTTGAGGTATTTTTTGAAAAGCCACAGAGGGCAATTACTCCTGGACAGGCAGTCGTTTTTTATAGGAAAGATGAGGTAATGGGAGGGGGATTCATAGATACAGTTATTCCCTGATACTCTGCACATTTACAGATAATCTCTGGAATTTTTGTTTTCCCATTATTATGAAGCCATCAGACTTTTCTCTCAGGTCAAGACCTACCCTAAAA
>DYKA01000046.1 GCA_020722805.1 Vermiphilus sp. | reverse complement strand
AGGAGAAAAAATCTCCCCAGCCCTCTTTACAAAAGAGGGAGAAAGGGGAGGGGAAAAAATAAAAACATAACCAAATTTGGCAGAACGTGTGGAATAACCAGGAGAACGAGATGAAAGAGAGAATAATAAAAGAAAAGGTGAAGGAAAGATATTCGGAAATGCTTGTTAAAAAATGCGGATGCGGTGGTTCTTGCTGTGAAAGTACCGGACGGCTGATGGAAACAGCAGGAGAATTGGTTATTCCGAAGAGGACATGAAAAACATACCACCGGAATCTTTTCACGGTCTTGGTTGTGGCAATCCTGTGGCTCTGGCGGATCTGAAGAAAGGCGAGATAGTATTGGACCTTGGTTCTGGTGCTGGTGTTGATGTTTTTTTGGCAGCAAACAAAGTCGGTAAAAATGGATTTGTCATAGGTGTGGATATGACAGAGGAAATGGTTAAAAAATCAAGGGAAAACGCCAAAAAATACGGGTATAAAAACGTTGAATTCCGACTTGGCGAGATAGAAAACCTGCCTGTGGAAGATAATTCGGTTGATGTTATAATCAGCAACTGCGTAATAAATCTTTCTCCGAACAAACTCCAGAGTTTCAGAGAGGCATACAGAGTATTGAAACCCGGCGGCAGAATGATGATTTCTGACCTGGTGACCGAGGGACCTGTTCCGGAAAAACTAAAGGAAAACTTTGAGCTGTGGACTGATTGTATTGCTGGTGCCTTGGAAAGAAAAGACTACATAAACAAGATAAAAGAAGCAGGGTTTCAGGATATGTCAGTTGTGGAAGAAAGCACCTGGCGGGATGATAAAATCAATGTTGCCGTGACAAGTATAAAAATAAAAGCCGTCAAACCATAGACTGCGTACGGAATTAGCATTTGTAAGAAAACAAGAGTTTGAGAAAATACTTGCTGCTCGCAACCAGTATTCATATCTGAATTACTCCAGGGTTTATAATACAGCAGGTTTGTTTCCAGGAGGGATTAAACTGTTCCGGAGAACGAGATCCCGGTGTACTTCACTTTATAAAATCGGATAAGATTAACAGGCAATTTTGTGCTTTTCATACCATTTGTTTTATCCTTCACAGTGTCTATCGGAAATATTATTCATAGATTTCTGAGGTATTTGTTTTGATTTGGTTTTCATACCTTTTAATGAAGCCCTGCTTGCTTTGCGCATTATCAGGTTCACAGGTATGGACAAAAGTGCTATTTTGTTGAGACGTGCTGTTCTTTTGAATATTGAACCGTATTTTGATATTTCTCTTCTTGCCCAATAATAGCCGTTTTGCAATTCATCAACGCTCATCTGCGCAGGTTTGAAAACAACCTCTCCGCACGTGTACCTTGACCAGTCGCGGTTAATGATTCTTCCCTGTTCTTCAAGCGTTTTGTACAGACGGGTTCCCGGTAGGGGTGTGAGGATGGAAAAACTTGCCAGTTCAATTTTATTGCGCTCAATAAACTCAACTGTTTCTTCAAAAACCCCTTTGTTATCCGAATCAAAGCCGAAAATAAAAGCTCCTATTACACCGATTCCGCTATCGTGAATTGTTTTTATTCCTTCTCTGTAATCCTCAATACGGTTTATTTTTTTTCCTACCTGTTCAAGAGCGGCTGAGAAAATGGACTCAAATCCTATAAACAATCCTTTGCACCCGCTCCTGGTGGCAAGTCTGAGCAATTCCCTGTCTCTGGCGATAATTATGGAAGCTTGTGAGAACCACCGTATTTTAAGGGGAATCAAGCTTTGAAAAGCTCCCTGGTATAATTGGGTCGGCCAGCGATATTATCATCAACAAAGAATATGATTGCCCTATTTTTTAACAGTTTAACTTCCCTGATGATATCCGGTATCGGTCTTGTTCTGTATGTTCGGCCAAAAAAATCAGAAACACTGCAGAAGTCACACGCGAAAGGACATCCTCTTGTTGTTTGCACAGTATCCATTTCTCTGTAATATTTATTGCCGAACAATAACTCTTTTCTGGGCAACGGCAGATTTTGAAGGCTCGGTCTTTCATCTGACCGATAGATTTTCTGAAGTTTTCCGTTTTTGAAATCGTTCAGCAGTTGTTGCATTGTTGCTTCAGCTTCTCCTATAACAACAGCATCCGCGTGGAGGGACGCTTCCAGGGGTAATGCCGAAGGGTGTATACCCCCCATGATTACGGGTATTCCCTTTGCTCTGAATCTATCGGCGATTGCATATGCGCGGGGAGCGGTTGACGTGATGCTTGTTATACCAACCATATCCACTTTTTCATCGAAATCTATTTCATCAAGATTGTCATTAATTATTCGTATGACCGTATCCGGAGGGAACAACGCTGCAACAGTTGTCAGGCTTAAACGGGCAAATTGAATTGCTTTTTCTCTACTGGTAACAGCCATTACCGGAGACCTTGGTGAAATGAGATTTACGCGCACAAATAGTCCTGTTATGTGAATTGAAATGTTTTCGTACCAGACGGTTCCATTCTTTTAGCAGTATTATACACCTTATTGCGAAATAGCCAAAAAAGACCGAAATCACCGTAGGATCCACATTTCCCGGAAAAAATGGTTAACACACTTCAATGCAATTGACAAAATATTAAACTATGAAAGAATCTATAATGTGGTGTAGTGGAGGATTCAATGAAGATAGAGACAGATTGGCACATTCATTCCCGTAATTCCTGCGATTCTGCATCAATGCCAGTATCAGAAATCGTTAAGATTGTTCCTTCAAAAGGGATAAGTAAATTTGGAATAACAGACCACCTTAATACAAGAATTAATATGCCTGACATTGAGGCATCAAGAAAAGAGTTCCTTGAGAACAAAGTCTCTGGTTTTCACTTCGGGATTGAAATAAGTTGCGTGTCTATCTGGGAAATTGAGCAGATTAAGAAGGGCGGCTATGAAAAAGCAGTTAATGGAATACGGGAAGGTGGTCCTGCGTGGGCTGATATGACGGTTGATATCACTCAGGAAGATATTGAAAAACTCGGGATTGAATATGTTATCGGTGGAACCCACTGGCCACTGTATGTTCCGTGGGAAAGAGAATCCCTGATTAAAGATTATCACAGACAGAACATGTTTCTTGCCCAGCATCCGCTGGTGAAAATTGTTGCTCATCCATGGTGGTTTTATGCAAAATACTGGGGAAAGTATGTTGATAGATTTGAGCCATGGTTTAATGACTTCAGTGTGATACCACAAAGTATGCATGAAGAATTTGCTGATGCTGTTGTGAGGAATAGAAAAATTGTTGAGATAAACCTGCACGCGATTATTCTTCATCCATCATATCCGGAACATTTCAAGCAACAGTATCTTGATTACCTCTCTTTTCTCAAAGGGAAAGGTGTAATTTTTTCCATTGGTTCTGATTGTCATCAGTCCTATGACCTTGATTTTGAAAAAGCCGCGAGGATGATTAGTTATGCTGGTATCACTGAAAAAGATATATGGGAACTGTCGGATGAGGATTTGAAAAATCGTCCATAATTTCCGTTCAGTAAAGTAAATAAAAATTCCTTTAATCCTTACAAACCTGGTAAATGTTGCCTGCACGGATTAACAACTCAGGTTAAGGATATTAAAAAATGCGTTTAATGCTTATAGCCCGCTCAGCAAAGTTATTCGGCATCAAATTCATGTGAGATAATATTTACCTTTGCAATATCCTGACTTCTTTATGCTTGCGGATTATCTTTAAAATTTCAGGTATATCAGTAATTCTGAGTATTCCTTCTGGAAAATTTACAGATGGAAGGTTTGTGGATGGTACAGAGGCAAGTGAATGAAAGGATTGTGGCAAGTTATTCAAGAATACCTTTTCAATTGAATCAGAAAATAGGCAAACAAAGAGTCCGATTATTGCTCCTTGAGAATGCCCGTACAGGTTTATTTTCTTGCAACCTTTTGCCTTAAAAAGTTCTATTACAGAAAGAACATCATAGATTCTCATTCCGAGATAACTTTTCCCCAGCATAAAAAAATACCTGTCAATCATATAATCATAGCCGTACGGCCGAAAGAAGTTTTTCTTTTCTTCTGGCATTGATTCACCAATACCCCTTACATCAACGAAGTACTCTGGACACAGGGGCAGAAATTTTCTTTTTTTCAATATTTCGTCTTCTGAAGAAATATCCGGAAGACAGATGGTTATTTCTTTTTCAATTTCAAAATTATAAATATAGTCAGGTTTTTTTGCTTTTTTCTTAATAATAACCCATATGCCATTTTCTGTTTCAATCGCATATCTTGCAATGATTGATTTTCTTGCTGAATATGGTCTCAAAATTCTGTAGTGCGGAATATTGCTGACATCAGGAATTTTCATAATTTCTTTCACCTGCTTTCTTAATTCTTTTTCAGGAGGTTTTTCCCTGATTTTTTCCAATTTCTTTGCTTTTTCCCCTATCATCAAATAGATTGGTTTTGAACCTTCACTTATCACATTTCCATTTTTTGTCGCAAACAATGTTTCAGGTCTTTCTATGCTAATTGGTGGTTCAGGACAGACAATTTCCTTTTTTGCAAGTCTGCAAAAGAAGGATACCATTGCTCTTTGAGCGTCGGAATAATAGCCATGCGGATTGCTGCCAATAAAAAAATCAAACGAATTTTCAGCATCTAAGATTTTATAAAGATTTTTAAGTTCCTGACAGATTTCCTTAAAGCCTCTTATGTCAAAGTAGTCATATTTCTGCCCGAGTAGCAAAAGAGGTTTTGGGATGCGCGAGATGAAAAAATCAGCAAGTTCAAGTTCCTGTCCTAAAATTTCTGGCGGGCATTGTTCTACATCCTGCGGCATTTCATTTTCAAGATTGTATCTGAACGGCGTTATAAAGCAGCTTGGTGCAGCAGCAGTAAATCGTGGTTCAACTGCCCATAACCAGCATGTAAGTGTTCCGCCGCCTGAGTTTCCAGTTATTCCGAGGAATCTTCTGTCTGTTTCCTGTCTTGTTAAGATATAGTCAAGCGCCCTGATTCCATCCCAGACCCGCCACGAGCCAAAAAATTCCCCGATGAGTTGCAATTGTTTTTCCATCATATTATGAGCAGTTGTACAACTTTTCCGCAATATTGTATTTTTGGGTAAATGATAGTATTGGTCTCTTTCTCCCTGATTAAAAGGGTCATATATAAAAACAAGAAATCCATTATGAACAAGTCGCTGACAGAATTCTTGATATCTTGGTTCTGCCTTGCCTGCCATTGAATGTCCACAAGTTCCAATGACTGCCGGATACGGCGGATTAAATTTCTCTGGAACATAAAAATTTGCTGTAACAAGGCAGCCGGGCCTGCTTTCAAAAATTATTTTCTCAATCCTGTATCCTTTTTTCTTAATGATACCTGTTATTTCAAGGTTGAGAGGTGTTTTTTCAGGGAAAGGGGAAAACGATTTTATTATTTTTTTTCTTACTTCCTGCTGGTATTTTGTCACCTGCGATTTGCTTTTAATCAATTTAATTCTATTATTTCTTTCTTTGTTCAGTATTCTTACTTTTGCCAGAATGTAGTCAATCATCATATGTTGATAATCATTTTTCATGTTTTCTGCCACCTGTTTCTAAAATATTAATTCCGAGATTCTCTGCAAACCTGATGTAGTCATCAAGCATTTCTTTGAGAATACTGGGAATATCAAGGCCATAAGGACATCTTGACTTACAGGAGCCACAATCTTTACAGTTTTTTATCTTAAACATATTTTCCTGCCACTAGGTCGTGAGAAAATTCTTGTAGGGTGCTCTTCTCAAAAGAAACCTCATTCTTGCTGCCATTGGTATTGGGATTTCAGTAGGGCAGGGTAGACAATATCCACAACCGCGGCAGAATGATGAACCAAGAATCTGCTTTTCTTGTCTTATTTTCTTATTCAGTTCCTTGTCTATTTCCGGTGGATTCCTGGACAATTCTACAATCTGTTTCAGTTCTTTCATTCTTTGAATTCCCCAGATTGGAACGATATTTTTAAACTGCCACAAAAATCCAAATGCAAGTGGAATATCCGTTAATAATCCTCCGCAGAGCGGCTTCATGGCAATAAGTCCAGTGTTGCATTTACGACAGATGTCAATAATCTCAAGTTCTTTTTTTGATGATAATAGCGAAAGCGGATATTGAACCGTGTCAAATATCCTGGATTTAATTGCCTTTTTTGCATCCTTTAATCTATGTGTTGTTATTCCGATAAATCTTGCCATTCCTTTTTTTTGTGCTTCTTTCAGCGCTGCATACGGTGAATCAGGGTTGTCAAAATCAGGAATCTGTCTTGGAAAGTGCAGTTGCAAGACATCTATGTAGTCGGTCCTTAGTTGTTTTAAGGAAATCTGGATAAGGTCAAGAACTTCTTTCTTTGTGGTGCCATGTACCTTTGTTGCAATGATTATTTTGTGTCTTTTACCCGCGAAGGCAATTCCCAATTTTTCTTCACTATCAGAGTACCCTCTTGCAGTATCAAAAAAATTTATTCCACTTTCAAATGCTGAATTCAAAATTCTCACGGCTGTCCGGACAGAAACCCTCTGAATTGGAAGTGCACCAAAACCAATTCGGCTTACCTTAAGATTGGTTTTTCCTAAAATTGTAAATTTCATTATTTTGTTGGAGACCAGATAAATCCTCTGCGATAGAGTCCACCTATTTCAGAATTATTCCACACCCTGATTGCTATAATATTTTTTTCGCCAAACCTGACCAACTTTGTAATATCAAGGTCAAAATCATGACCGCCCATCCACCAGATTGCATGGGATTTATGTCCAGCATATTCACCATTTACCCATATCCATCCTTCATTGATAACTCCGCCACAATAAAAATGAATCGGGTTATTCTTCCATTTTGATGGAATGTCAACTTCAAACCTGTACCAGCCATAACCATCGTAATCATGGCCAACGGCATCTTCTGGTTTATCCTGTTGGTCCCAAAGATAGAATGTGTTTTTCATTTCCCAGTTTTATCATTAAAATCGGGCAGATACCACTGTGCAATCACACCTTCATTGAACCTGTCTCTTGTAAATTTTGCTGTTAGGGGAACTGGTGCAATCATTATTCCTGATTCTCCATTTGTCATTTGCTCAAGTTTGCCGAGTCGTATTTCTCTTCCTTTTGTATAACACTCCCACTGATTTGTAAGAGCACCTTTACCAACAAGAAATTCGGAGATTTGATAGAGTTTGGTCTGGGCAGCAAGCATTTTTGTCGCACTTTCTTTTGCTTTTTTATAGTCAAGGTGCATTTCTGCATCATGCATCTGTGTCCATGCTTCAAAATTTTCAACAATCAGCTCAAATATCTTAAATCGTTTTTTCTCTTCGGGTGTCATCTGGCATTTTTTTGCGGCTTCGTAATATCTGTGTATTGACTTGGCAAAATTCACTGTATAAAGATTATTAATGAGCCAGTCTTCATGGATGTGTTGAGTTCCTTTCAACAACTGATTTTCACAGGCATCCCACCATGCCTGTACATAAGGGCCTGCATCTCCAAAGAATTTTGAATAAAAGTCTTTTTTTATTGCTTCCACATCAGCATTTACATCCCACATAAGTTTTGCTGAAATATAATAACTGATCCAGGTTGCCATCATTGTGTTACTCCCCTGTCTTCCAAAACCTTTCAACCCAATTTGTTTATAAATGGGTGCATTGATTGCAAAGTTTGCCACATCTCTTTCAGGAACAAACCCACTGACAAGAAATCCAGGTGTGTAGTCGTATAACCATACATGAGGCGTAAGTTTGATCCACTGCTTGAGTATTTTCATCATTTCAATCCTTCTCCAGCAGTCAATAGCATTGTTTGGATGAAGTATGCAACAACTTATTGGCGCATACATAACAACCATATTCGGCCTTAATTTTACTCCCTGTGGTGGCATTTCTCTTAGTGCGTATGCTGCAACACTAACCCATTTGTCAGGAAAAGATTCTGCAATCTTGCAGGCAAAAGAAAATACCTCTTCACTCTGCATTCTTTCATGAATGTAGTTGGGATAATTGAAATTCAGGCTCTGTGCAAGGCATGTTTCACAATAGCAGTATGGAACACCATCAGGTGGGGAAATTCCTATTCCTATTTCACTAACATTGGCATATTTCTTTTTTCCTTCAAATGCTTCTTTAACATTTTTTAAATATTCCTTTTGCATTTCCTGATTTGAGAGACAAAGCATTGTCCATGAGGGATGGCTTTTGGCTGTAACGTTTCTTTTCCCAGTTTTATCCATCGCATAAAATTCAGGATGAGTTTCTGCGTATTCTTTTGGGGGGAGTACCTGCGCAAGGTAACCGTCTCCAGGAATTGGATATAATTTTTGCCCACCTGTATAGTCAGAACTGAAACCAATTTTTTTACACCAGTCAGCATAAATTTGACGGTTCTCTGTTGAAAGACCCCATCTTCCATCAAGCCATATTCCACGCATTGCAAAGTCAGGTTTTGCTTCTATATCTATTTGTGGAACAGTAATTGTTTTCATTTGAGGTATGATTTGCCCCCATTCCCCTGGAAAATACCATCTGCATCCGAGTTTTTCAAGAAAAGCAAAGGTAGCATAAATTGTTCCCTGATAGGGACCATCCTCATTCCCTGCTATAAAAATATTATTACCAATGGTTTTTATTATGTATCCCTCTTCTTCATATACATCAGGTCTGATTGCAGGATTGAAACCAGTAGGTATCTTGATTCTGTTTTTTCTTGCTGCCTGGGTTTGTCCAACATAAATAAGTGTGGAAATACCCTGAGGAATTTGTTCTGTTTCTGTAATAATTGGTAATTCTGCCTGTGACATTTTTTTGATATATTTCTGTAATTCATTGGCTGCCTCAACTGCTTTTGGAAATTTTTCCTTTGCAGGAAGAACGATAGCCGCTGCAGAAATACCGTCTTTAACAATCAGGATGTTGCCGTCTTTTGTATTGTCTTTAATTCCGGCAGAAGCAACAAATGATAATCCCAGTACCAATACAGCTGTCAATAGCCAGCATTTCTTCATTTTTCCCCCTTTTCAAACAAATCGTTCTGCCAAATTTGGCTATGTTTTTATTTTTTCTCCCCAATCTCCTAAATCCCCTTTTTAGTCCTCCTTTTTCAAAGGGGGAGGATGAGGGGGATTTATTTCTCCCTCCCCCTTTCCGCCACTGATGCTTTGGCGGACTCCCACAAGGAGGAGGAAAAGCTTTGATATTATTGCTCCTGCACTAAAATCTTTCATCTGTTTTTTAACACTACCTTCTGTTTAATATACCAGAAATTTTTTGAAAATCAAAAGGTGTGCGAAAAAATACACAAGTAAAGTTTTTCACCTGTTTCTGCACTATTACACTTTTTTAGTTTGTAACCCTTTTTATAAAATCGGGAAGTTATAAGAGAATGGTAAGGAGAAAGGAAAAATCCGGGTGGGATAATTAAAAAAATTCTTCTTTCAAGTTTTCGCAAAATCTTTCTAACTTTTTGGTTAACTGCGTATCTTATGGAAGGATTCTATCCCAGATGATGTTTTTCAGTCCAGTTTTCCTTGCCATTTCCAGAACAGATAAGTATTCATTTCGTGTTATCCGTCTGTTTATTTCTACTGGAAGGCACCCGTAAGGTCTATACTGCGCCATGATGTTTACATATGTTTCTGGTGAAAGCTCATTTTTTATGAAATTGAAAATTTCTTCGCTTCCTGCAAAATCACAGGGAAGAACAAGGTGTCTTATCAAAAGTCCCCTTCTGGCAATTCCATTTTCAATCTGAATATTGCCTACCTGTCTGAACATTTCTTTCACCGCAGACTTACACCTTTCAAAATAATCCGGAGCATCTGACAATATCTCTGCTGTATCAATCCTTGAATATTTTATATCAGGCATATAGATGTCAATAATTCCTTCAAGGATTTTTATTGTTTCAGTATTTTCATAACCGCCGCAGTTCCATACGACTGGTATATTGAGACCTTTTTCAGAGGCAATCTTTATTGCTTTTACAATCTGCGGTGTGTAGTGCGTTGGAGTTACAAAATTTATGTTATGGCATCCTATTTTTTGCAGGTGAAGCATAATTTCAGCACAATGTTCAACAGAAATTTTTTCGCCAATTCCTTGAAGAGAAATATCATAATTCTGACAGAATATACATCTCAAATTGCACCATGTCATAAAAATTGTTCCAGAGCCGCATCTTCCCACAAGGATTTTTTCTTCTCCAAAATGTGCGCCATAACTTGAAATAAAAAGATTTGCATCAGCACGGCAGTATCCCTTCTGACCTTTTATCCTGTTAACATGACAATTTCTCGGGCATAAACTGCAGCAGGAAAGTATATCTTCAAGGGTCTGGATTTTTTCCTTGAACTCACTTTCAGAAATATTTCTGTACGAAGGAATAAAACTCATAAACTCAGTCAAAACTCTATCAGGACAATGTCGTTGATTCCAAGATTCATAGAAAAGTTCACACTGTAGAAATTCTTTGTTGCATAACTATTAAAGTTAAGCGGGCCTTTTTCACATGAAATTACTCTTACAGGTTTTTCAGGGACATTGATGCTGACATTAAGATTTTCAATCGGTGAGTATACAAAGTTAGCCAGTACAAGAGCGGTTCCATGTGGTGAATCATAAACTCCTGTTTCAACAACTGGTTCGGAAATTTCTACAGGTTTTTCTGCCTTATAAATGAGATTGCCGAGTACCCATTTTCTTGAACTTGATTTCCACTTTTCCTTAAGGTCATTTGCAACAAACTTTGCTTCCTTTCCATATGCAATTGCAGGACATGTTCCTATAAACTCAGCTATTCCTTTTCCATATCTGTTCACAACTGCTGCTGGTGTTCCATCACTAAACTCAGCAAATACATTACCAGATGATGGTTTCAAGGAAATTTTCATACCAATAGCACCAAGAGGATGCTGGTAGATTGGTTTATCCGAAGCAGTAACAGTGATAGTATCAAGATAGGTTATGTCATTCAATGCACCTCTTATGTGCCATTTTCCTTGCTGGGTTTTTACTTCTGGATTTGGTTTAATGCCAAAAACATCAGCAAGCCCCAGGATTTTTTCATTAAACTGGTTTCTTGTTCCTGCAGCGCATGTTCCCCTGATATAGCCGCCATTTCTGACCCAGTTTTTTATTTCTTTTATTGCTGGTTCACTTATGCATGGGTCTGTTATGTACAGAACTGAGTATTTCTTGAGTTTGTCTGCAATGATATCTTCTTCAGTTATCATGTCAACAAGATATTGCTGGTGGACAAGGGCAAGATATGTCATTCTTCTTTCAAGCATGTGGACATAGCCGAATGGTTGCCAGAGGTCAGATGAGATGCTGTACAGAAGAGCAACCTTTGTGGGTCTTAATCTTCCATCAGCAAGGATTTTTTCTGCTTTTGAAAGTTGTTTTGTCATTGCTGCGATTCCGTCGTACGCACTGTGAAGGTCAGACCAGTAATTTTCTGTGCTGGTTGCTGTTGGACCATATGTCCAGTAGAAGAAGTGTTTTGCTCCCTGACAGAGTGCGGATGAACTTTTTAATCTCAGGTTTACTTCATTACTCGGAGTGATCCATGCCATTATTGGTATTTTCCCGTCGCTTCCGCTTCTGAAAATTGCTGCCTGAAATCCCATTAACTGAAACCCCTCCCATGTCCAGTTTGGTCCATACATATACTGAAGACCCATCCAGTCCTCAATTCCTGCAATATCCACAACCTGGTCTTTTGCCATTGAAAACCAATCACAGGCGAGTGGGGTTGAACCCCAGGCAGGATTTGGTCCCATTCCCATACCAAGTCCTGTTCCTGCAAAATATGGGTGGTCTGCAACAAGCGTGGATGTGTAGATATTTTTACCTATGTATTGATGTACAGCGTCTGTCAGCCATTTGAATCTTTGATTTGTTGATTCCTGCCTGAATCTTGATGTGTAATAGAAAATCCTGTTTGCTGCCTTTTCATTTTTTTTCTGCGCCTCTCTTAACTGGTCTGGTGTTTCAATCGGGATGACGTCTTCTATTTTTTTCAATCCGAGATGTTCCGGCTGAACCTTTTTTTGTTTCAAATAATTATGGAAATTTGCAAGAGCAATTTTGTTGTCTTTTATGGCAGGACATGTGTCCTCATCTGAAAAATTGAACACAGTTTTTTTGTCAATTTCAATACTATTTTTTTTGTAATAATCAGCGACTTTCTTTATTTGCGTTTCAGTGTCTTCTTTTGATACTTCAGGACCAAAGTTTGCCCAGCAGTGTCCGGGTGTTTTGAAGTGAAATTTTTCTTTTACTTCTTTCATCTGGTTCCCGACAGTGTT
>DYKA01000045.1 GCA_020722805.1 Vermiphilus sp. | reverse complement strand
TTGCACTTTCTGTGTAATTAACAAACATTTTCTTATTTCCATCCTTATTTTTTAAATATTTCTCTTAAAATTGTTCATTCTTATTTTGTGTTTTCCCATTTCGTGCAAAAGTTTGTTAACAAAAAATTGTTGCACCATCACAAAGTTTTGTGATGCAGACAGGGAAAGAAGGTTTTACCAGCGATAATGCGCAAAAGCACGGTTTGATTCGGCCATCTTGTGCATCTCTTCCCTCTTTTTCACGCTTGCACCTTCATTTTTGCTCGCATCAATAATCTCTTCAACAAGCCGCTGGTACATCGGTTTTCCCTTGCGTGCCCTTGCTGATTGAAGAATCCATCTGATTGCAAGAGCAAGACTTCTTTTTGGAGCAACCTCAACAGGCACCTGATATGTTGCTCCTCCAACCCTTCTGGGACGAACCTCAAGACGTGGTTTGATATTGTTAAGAGCCCTTCTGAAAACAACAAGAGGATCCTCTTTCGTTTTTTCACCCAACAAATCAAGACATCTGTACATTATTTTCTCAGCCAGTGTCTTCTTGCCGTCAACCATGAGAGAGTTTATAAATCGTGCGACTTCAAAATCATTGTACCTGGGGTCTATCAGTGTCCTTTTCCTGGGTGTATATTTTCTTCTTGGCATGACTACTCCTGTTTTTGTGCTTGTGCTGTTTGTTCGCCTTTTGATTTCTTGGTTCCGTATCGCGAACGAGATTTCTTCCTTCCTTCAACCTGACCGGTATCAAGTGTACCCCGAACAATGTGGTATTTTACACCTGGCAAATCTTTTACGCGGCCGCCTCTCACAAGAACGATTGAGTGCTCCTGAAGATTATGACCGATACCAGGTATGTATGCGATAACTTCCTTGCCATTGCTCAATCTGACCTTTGCTATCTTTCTGAGGGCTGAATTTGGTTTCTTCGGTGTCATTGTTTTTACATACAGGCATACCCCTCTTTTCAAGGGGTTTCTATCAAGTGCTGTTGATTTTGATTTTTTAACCTTCGGGTGTCTTCCAATTCTAATTAACTGATTTATCGTCGGCATTTTTTCTCCTCTCAGTTATTGTGGAAACAGATGAAGATTCCTGCATCGTCCCACCCAGAAATTCCTCCGCGTAATCCTTCTCTTCCTTTTTCACCATATGGCTGAAAAAGCCAGTGCCTGTCGGAATAAGTTTTCCAAGGATAACATTCTCCTTCAAACCCTCAAGACGATCCTCTGCTCCGGTTATCGCTGCGTTTGTAATAACCTTGATTGTTTCCTGAAATGACGCTGCGGATATAAAGCTTTCGCTGCTGAGAGCAACGCGTGTGATTCCAAGAATCAGTGGTTCGTAAATCGCACGTTTTTTACCCTTCGGCAATGAATCGTTTATCTGCTGAATCTTCATCCTGTCAACCTCTTCACCTTCAAGGAGATAGGTATCTCCAGGATCTGTAATGCGCACCCTTGAAAGCATCTGCCTTATAATAATCTCAATATGTTTGTCATTGATGCTGACCCCTTCAACCCTGTAAACCTTCTGTATCTCGTTCAAAAGATATTCCTGAACCTTTTTTTCTCCCTGAGTCCTCAAAACATCTATTAAAATAGCAGGACCATCCGTGAGTTTTGAACCGCTCACAACATGGTCTCCATTTGCAACAAGAAGATGTTTCCCGTACGGAATTTTATATTCCTTCACCTGCCCTGCGTCACCGGTTATTTTGACGATTCTTGTGCCCTTTTCTCCTGGATGGAGTGAAACTATTCCTTCAATCTCACTGAGGATTGCAGGGTTTTTCGGTGGACGTGCTTCAAAAAGTTCTGAAACACGTGGCAGTCCTCCCGTAATATCCTGAACCCGGCCAACAACCCTTGGTGTCTTTGCCAGAATATCTCCGGGCATAATGGACTGTCCATCTTCAACAATTATGTTTGTGTTCTCCACAAGATAATGACGACTGACAGTTCTCTGAGCTATTGGAACGCCTTTATCAACATGCTGCTGGTCTTTCACAAAAATCTCTGTGTAAATGGGTGTAGCATAACTTTCAACTTCCCTGCCGTGGTTATCCAGAATTACAAGTTCTGGTTTCAGGTCATCAGCGTGTTTCATAATAAATATCCTGCCGTTTTCTTCCACCGCATTCTTACCAATTTCTATGTGCTTGAATTTTATCTTTCCCTTTGAGTTTGCCACGATGTTTTCAATTACTTCAATCCTCGGTTCCAAATCCTCCTGATGTTCTATTACTGTTCTTTTTTTGACACGGGCAGTCGCATCAAACTCTTCTTTTATGGTTTTCCCAGGTATGATATCCCTGAACCGGATTTTACCTTCTTTTTCAGCAATAATCGGCACAGAGTAAGGATCCCATGTAGCAAGAACCTGCTCTTTCTTAACTCTTACTCCTTCTTCAACATGCAGAATTGTTCCGATATGGACCGTGTTTGTTTCAATCTGCCTTCCCTTATCGTCATATATATCAATGCTGCCTTCACGACTTAGAATAACCAGATTATTGTTTCTGTCCTTCACATATTTCAAACCGGATGAAAATTTTACTATTCCCTCGTTGTGGTTTATAACCCTTGCTGGACCAATTGCTCTTGTGACAGTACCGCCGACGTGAAATGTTCTCAGTGTAAGCTGTGTACCCGGCTCGCCTATTGATTGAGCAGCAACAACACCAACTGCTTCGCCAAGATTCACAAGTTTCTGACGAGAAAGGTCTGTTCCGTAACATTTTGCACATACTCCATTTTCCGCTTTGCAGGTAAGCACAGAACGTATCTTGATTCTTTCCACGCCCAGCTCCACAATTTTTGATGCTTTTTCTTCATCTATTATCTCTCCTGCTTTTACAACAATCTCATCAGAAATAATGTCAACAATGGGGTCAAAAGCCACGCGTCCAACTATTCTATCTTTCAACGGGATAATAACCTTCTCGCCATCAGTGAGGGCACTGATATAGATACCGTCTGCCGTACCGCAGTCATCCATTGTGACAATTACACTGTGGGCAACATCAACAAGCCGCCTGCTTAAATAGCCAGCGTCAGATGTTTTAAGGGCAGTGTCCACAACCCCTTTTCTTCCGCCGTGTACGGAAATAAAGTATTCAAGAAGAGGAAGTCCTTCCCTGAAGTTTGCAATAACAGGTGTTGTAATGATTTCACCAAAACCACCTGTTGCCCTTTTTGTGGGTCTTATCATCAAACCGCGCATCCCGGCAAGCTGATTGATCTGTGAACGGTTCCCTCTTGCTCCTGATTCCACCATCATAATAAGTGAATTTATTCTGAATGGCTCAACAGAAAAATCCTTTCTGAGTGTCGCAAAAACCTCATTTGAAATCTCATTTGTGAGAGATGTCCAGAGATCAATGACTCTGTTATATCTTTCACCCTCTGAAATAAGCCCCTTCCTGTATTCCCTTTCAATTTTTGAAACTTCCTTTCTGGTTTCTTCTATCATTCTCTGCTTTGACTCTGGTACCTTCAGGTCATCTATGCCGATACTCAAACCACCGAGAGTTGCATAGGTAAATCCGAGTTCCTTGACGTCATCAAGAAACTGAACTGTCTTTGAATATCCGCATATTGTGAACATTTTCTTCACGAGAGTTTCAAGTGCCTCAATATTTATCAGACTGTTCTGATACGGAATCTCTTCTGGCAGTATCTCGTTAAAAAGAATCCTTCCAGCAGTTGTTATAATCTCTTCGTTGTTGATTCTAACTCTTACGGGTCTATGAAGTTCAAGAAGTCCTGACCAGTAAAGAATTTTCACTTCCTCAGGGTCGTAAATCGCTTTGTTTTCGTTTTTTGTGGACTTTTCAGAAGAAGATGTTCCATAAATATCCTGGTCGCTTTGAAAGGTTAGATAATAACAACCGAGAACTATATCCCTTGTTGGAGTTACAATAGGTCTGCCATTTGCGGGTGAAAGAATGTGAAGACTGGACTTCATCAATAGTTCGGCTTCAAGCTGTGCCTCAACAGTAATCGGGACATGAACACTCATTGTATCACCGTCAAAATCAGCATTGAAGGCAGTACAAACAAGTGGATGAATCCTGATAACATTTCCTTCCATAAGCCGGGGTTCAAACGCCTGGATACTTAAACGATGAAGTGTCGGCTGACGATTCAGAAACACAGGATGATTGTATGTGACCTTGCCGAGAATCTCCCATACCTCGGGTCTGTTTTCTTCTAGCGCCCTCTTGGCACTGCCGAGTGTATGAAAATACTCCTTTTTCCTCAATTCCCTCAGGACAAAAGGACTGAACAGTTCCAGCGCCATCAGCTTCGGGATTCCGCACTCATGCAGTTTCAATTTTGGTTCCACAACTATTACCGCCCTGCCTGAGTAATCCACCCTCTTACCAAGCAGGTTCTGTCTGAATCTTCCCTGTTTTCCTCTCAGTGATTCACTGAGTGATTTAAGAGGCCTCTTGCCTTTCCCAAGAACAGGAGTACCGTATCTTCCATTGTCAAGCAGGGCATCAACCGCCTCCTGAAGCATGCGTTTCTCATTTCTGATGATAATATCAGGCGCCTGAAGTTTTATAAGTTTTTTCAATCTGTTGTTTCTGTTAATGACCCTCTGGTATAAGTCATTGAGGTCAGATGCAACAAACTTGCCGCCGTCAAGTGGAAGCAGTGGCCTTAAATCAGGGGGTATAACAGGAATTATTGAAGTCACGAGATATTCTGGTTTTACTTCTGTTTTCAAAAGCCCTTCAATCATGCGCAGTTTCTTAATTAGATTACGTCTTTTTGTATTGTCTTTTTTGCCTTTTTTCTTTATTTGCTCTTTAACCTTTGCCTTCTCCTTTTCAAGGTCCAATTTTTTCAAAAGCTGATGTATGGCTTCTGCACCTATCTCTGCATGGAATCTATTTCCATATTTTGCAAGGTTTTCCCT
The DNA here is from genome assembly GCA_020722805.1 of Vermiphilus sp. Lineage (GTDB taxonomy): Bacteria > Ratteibacteria > UBA8468 > B48-G9 > DTJG01 > DTJG01. The sequence goes on along the minus strand of DYKA01000045.1, from coordinate 7,443 downwards.
GTATTCTTCTTCTGTCAGGAGTTCCTTATCGCTAAGCGGTGTATCTCCATGGTCAACCACTATGTAGCGGTCATAATATAGAACCTTTTCAAGTGAAATCTGAGAAAGATCAAGCAATACACCGAGCCAGTTGGCTGAACTTTTAAAAAGCCATACATATGAAACAGGAGTGGCAAGTTCAATGTGTCCCATTCTTTCCCTTCTCACATCCGATGTTGTTACCTCAACTCCACACCTGTCGCAGATAATTCCGCGAAACCTCTGTTTTTTGTACTTGCCACAGTTACATTCCCAGTCCCTTATAGGCCCAAATATTTTTTCGCAGAACAACCCATCTCTTTCAGGTTTATTCGTGCGGTAATTCAGTGTCTCTGCTTTCTTCACCTCTCCGTAAGACCAGGAACGAATCACCATCGGCGGAGCAATCCTGATTTTGACAATGTCTTTCTCTTCGTCTCCCTGCTTTCTTTTTTCAATTCTCAGATCAAATCCGAGTCCATTCAATTCCTTTGTAAGAACATGGAATGACTCTGGCAGATTTTCTTCCTGATAGTCAAAACCTTTCACTATACTCTCGTATGCCTTTTTCCTTCCTTTAATATCATCACTTTTTATCGTGAGTATCTCTCTGAGAGTGTGAGCTGCCCCGTATCCTTCAAGAGCCCAGACCTCCATTTCTCCGAATCTCTGACCGCCAAACTGCGCTCTTCCACCAAGCGGCTGCTGGGTTATCAGAGAATAAGAACCCACTGATCGGGCATGAAACTTTTCATCGGCAAGATGAATAAGTTTCATCATATATATTGAGCCAACAGTAACTGGCTGCAGAAATGGTTCTCCTGTTTGCCCGTCATAGATCTTTGTCTTTCCGTCTTCAGGAAGTCCTGCTTCCCTGAGTTTCTGTTTTATTTCAATTTCCTTTATACTTTCAAACACAGGGGTTTCCATTGAATAACCGAGTGTCTTTAATGCCCATCCGAGATGAGTTTCAAGAATCTGACCTATGTTCATGCGTGAGGGCACACCGAGAGGATTAAGAACAATATCAACAGGAGTTCCATCTTCAAGGAAGGGCATGTCTTCTTCAGGCAACACAACCGATATAACTCCCTTGTTTCCGTGTCTACCGCTCATCTTGTCGCCAACAGCAACCTTCTTTTTTGTGGCTATCTCAACAGACACCTTGCACAGAACACCTGGTTCAAGTTCAGAACCCCTGCGAATTTTTATCTCTTCGTTTTTTGCTTCGCGTTCAAGTTTTTCAATCTCTTCTTTTCCTATTTCAACAATCTTTGAAACTTCCTTTTTTACTTCCTCTTTATCAATGGAACTAGTAATCCTGTCCCATCCCTCCACACTTGAGCCCAGCATCGCAGTGGAAATCCCGTGTCTGACGAGAACAGATTTTATCCGTTCCGTAATGATTCTGCGCACAATATTCTTTTTCTTTTTTAATTCGCTTTCTATTTTCTTAATGCCCTCCCTGACCTTATTCTCATCAATTTTTTCAGAGGGCCAATAAACCTTAACATTTATAACAACACCATAGATGCCGGGTGGAACAATCAGCGAAGTATTGGCAACATCTCTTGCTTTTTCCCCGAATATAACCCTGAGAAGTTTTTCCTCAGGGGTCAATTCCACTTCACCCTTTGGAGTAATTTTGCCAACAAGAATATCACCTGGCTTAACCTCTGCACCTATTCTTACTATTCCATCCTTACCAAGATTTCTCAATTCCTCTTCAGAAACATTGGGAAGATCTGCTGTAATTTCCTCCTGTCCTCTTTCTGTTTCCTGTGCAGTTACATCAAATTTCTCAATATGGATTGAAGTGAAAGTATCTTCCTTCACAAGCCGCTCGCTCAGAATGATGGCATCCTCAAAGTTGTACCCTTGCCATGGCATAAACGCAACAAGCAGATTTTTCCCGAGCGCAAGGTCTCCTTCCGGAGATACTGCTGGACCATCTGAAATAATCTGACCCTTTTTCACATGCTGGCCAACAGAAACAAGCGGTTTCTGATGAAAACAGGTATCCTGATTTGTCCTGCGGAAGGTCTGCAGATAGTAAACATCATGATGCTGCCATGGGAAAATTCCCTTTTCATCCCTTTCAATTATTATCTTCTGAGCATCAACGTATGAAACAGTTCCAGAATTTAATGCCTTTATTATGACGCCTGAATCAAGCACCACCTTTTTCTCTATGCCTGTCCTAACAAGAGGTGCCTCAGCCTTCAAAAGTGGTACTGCCTGCCTCTGCATATTTGAACCCATCAGTGCACGGTTGGAATCATTGTGCTCAAGAAAAGGAATTAATGATGCACTTAAACTCACAACCTGTTTTGGAGAAACTCCTATCAGCTGGATTTCATCACGCCCGGCTTCCGTAAACTCTCCGCCTTTTGACCTAACCCTTATTGTCTCGGGTATAATCTTCCCTGTTTCAGGGTCGTACGGAACATCAGGAGGTGCAACTACAAAATTATCCTCCTCATCAGCAGAAATATAAATAACATCATCAAAAAGAATCCTTCCTTCTTTTACCCTGTAATATGGCGTCCTTATGAATCCCATATCATCAACATCAGCATATAAGGTAAGAGAATTAATCAGTCCAACATTTGCGCCTTCCGGTGTTTCTATAGGACAAATCCTTCCAAAGTGAGTATAGTGAACATCCCTCACCTCAAAGCCAGCTCGTTTTCTTTCTTTCACCCCGCCTTCTCCCACAGCAGTAAGACGTCTTTTATGAGTGAGTTCTGCAAGCGGATTTATCTGATCCAGAAATTGTGAAAGCTGATTTCTTGCAAAGAATTCTTCAACCACTGTTGAAAAAATTCTGCTATTGAGAATGTCCTGAGGCGAAATTTCACCGCTCTTGTCAATAATTGCCATCCTTTCCCTGACAAAGTGTGCAAGCCGCACCAATCCTTCGTAAACGTGTTCTTTTACAAGTTCTGCTGATGTTCTAACGCGCTTGTTGCCGAGGTGGTCTATATCGTCTGTTTCTCCACGATTTTTCCCCATAAGGTCAAGAAGGTATTTTATCGTCCTTATTATGTCCTCTGATGTGAGATACAATTCTTTCAGATTCAATCCGAGTTTCTTATTGATCTGCATGCGGCCTGCGGCTGAAAGGTCATACTGTTCAGGTGTGAAGAACAACCGTTTGAAGAAACTTCTTGCTTCCCTATCATCCATTGGGAAACCCGGTCTCAATTCAAGATAAATCTTTCTGAAGGCATCTTCGGAATTCTTAACATCGCTGTCTTTATAGAGGGTCTTGGTGATAATGCTATCCTGGGGGGCTTTTTCCGGAGAACAATAGAAAAGAGAAAGAATTTCAGTATCAGAATAGCCAAGTGCCTTCAAAAGGGTTGTGGCATAAACCTTCTTCTTGCCAAAATAAGCATAAAGATACATCTCATTATGATAGGGTTCTGGATGAAATTCCATCCACAATCCACGGGCAGGAAAAATTCTCGCTGAATAAATGGTCTGTCCGTAATCCTCTTCTTCCTTAAAATAAACACCCGGAGATCTCTGTATCTGATTGACAACAGCCCTTTCAATACCATTGATAATAAAGGTTCCCCTCTCTGTCATCAGGGGTATATGCCCCAGATAAACATCCTGAGGTTCCCTGACACTTTGAATCCTGTTTCTTGTCCTGTCGCGCCTGTAGAGACGAAATTTCACCTTAAGCCTGCCACCATAGGTTATACCTTTTTCAATGCACTCTGTTTCGTTCTCAACAGGGTCTTCAATCGTATAACTTATATACTCCAGAAGGAGTGAACCGTCATCACTTGAAATAACATGATGTTTTTCGCCAGGAAACAGTTCTGTTTCAGGAAAAACCTTTCTGAAGATTTCTTCCAGACCGGAATTACTCCTTTTTTCAGGTGGAACATCTTTCTGGAGAAATTTCCTGTAAGGTTCTATCTGTGCATTCAATAAATCTGGAATTTCTAAATAGTTCCTTTTCATGTTTTCCAGTACTCCCTTGAGGTTGTACCAATTGAAAACTTTTATTTTATCTCCACAGAGGCACCGACTGCTTCAAGCTTCTTCTTGAGCTCCTCTGCCTCTTCCTTGCTCACTTTCTCCTTTAACGGTTTCGGAAGGGACTCAACAAAGTCCTTTGCTTCCTTCAGACCAAGATTGGTAATCGCCCTTACCTCCTTGATCACCGGTATCTTGTTAGAACCGAAACTTGTAAGTATTACATCAAATGATGTCTTCTCCTCACCCGTAGCAGCAGCCTGCTCTGCTGCCTGTGTCACAGGTGCCACTCCTGCTGCCGCTACGACCGGCTGAACACCGAACTTATCCTCAAGTTTCTTTGCAAGGTCAGCCAGTTCCATTGCGGTAAGACCACCAATCGCATCCACAAGAACATCTACTGAAAGTTTTTTTTCTTCAGCCATTTCCTTTCTCCTTTTTCTCTGAAAATGTTTTCAAAACCATAATCAATCTCGTTAGAGGATATTTCACATTGTATACAAGATTGCTCAGCGGTGCACGAATACTGCATATTAACATTGCCTGTAAAACCTTTCTACCGGGAATCCTGCCGAGCTGTTCAATACTTCCTGAGTCCATAAATGCATTGTTCAAAACACCAAACTTCACCTTGATTTTGTTTGAACTTCTTGCAAATTTCAAAACTTCTTTGACAATTTCAGCCTCATCCCCTGTTCTACTCCATATAATGAAATTCGGGCCCTCCATGAATTTACCTGCCTCATCCATTGAGATTGACGAGGATTGGAAAAACCTCTTGAAAAGCGTGTTTTTCACAACCATAACCCTGCCGGAAAGTTTTTTCATACTCCTGCGAAAATCCTCCATCTCTGCTACAGAAAGACCAGAAAACTCCGCAAAAACGTAAATCCTGCTTTCACTAAGTTGGTCGCTCAAAAATTTCAAAATCCTTGCTTTATCATCTCTGTTCATACGCAATTCCTTTTATCTTATCAGGAAACTGTTGACTTAATCTCCTGTGAAATTTTGCTGATGTTCAAAGGAAATGAAGGACCCATCGTAGAAGATAGATGTACACTCTTCAAAAAGATACCTTTTGTACCCGATGGTTTAGCAGCAATGACTGACCTGATTGCAGAATAAAAATTGTCCAAGAGTTGCTGAAGAGAAAATGAAATTTTTCCCACAGGAATATGCAGATTTCCGTCTTTATCCATCTTAAACTCAACCCTTCCTTTTTTCAGCTCTTCAATAATCTTCCCAACCTCAAATGTCACTGTTCCTGTCTTGGGATTTGGCATCAAGCCCCTTGGACCAAGAATCTTCCCGAGAACCGCAATGTTTTTCATCATATCGGGAGTGGCAACGACTGCCTGAAAATCAAGCCATCCCCCCTTTATTTTTTCTATCAGTTCATTTCCGCCAACATAGTCAGCACCTGCATTCTTCGCAGTTTCAACGTGTTCACCCTGAGCGAAAACGAGAACCTTCACCTGTTTTCCGCTGCCATGCGGAAGATTAACTGAACCTCTGATCGGCTGCTGAAGTTTCTTCAAATCAAGCCCGAGATGTACAGCAAGTTCAACTGTTTCGTCAAAACGTCCTGATGCGTTTGCCTTGAGAAAAGAAAGTGCTTCTTCCGGAGTATATGTTTGTTTCTTTTCAATCTTTTTTTGAACCTCTGAGTATCGTCTGGAACGTTTCTTCATTTTCTCCCCTCATTCAGCGACTTCTATTCCCATGCTTCTTGCACAACCCTCAATTATCTTGATTGCTTTTTCAATATCGTCCGTATTGAGGTCGGGCAATTTTATTTTTGCAATCTCTTCAATCTGCTTTCTCGTAATCTTTCCGACCTTTTCCTTGTTTGGAACCCCGGAACCTTTTACAACATTTGCCGCTTTTTTCAATAACGCAGCTGCGGGCGGTGTTTTCAATTCATACCTGAAACTTCTGTCTTCATATACCATTAACACAACAGGTATGATGTCTCCTTCCTTACCTTTTGTTGCTGCATTAAAGGACTTACAGAACTCCATAATGTTAACACCATGCTGACCAAGTGCAGGGCCAACAGGAGGTGCAGGCGTTGCCTGACCAGCAGGAATCTGCATCTTCACCACTGCCTTAATCGGTTTTTTTGATTTTTCAGCCATGTTCACACCTTTTCAACCTGCCAGAAGTTAAGTTCAAGAATCGTTGACCTCCCAAAAATTGAAACACTTACCTTCAAACGTTCTTTTTCGTTATTAATATCTTCAACAACGCCCGTGAAATTTACAAAGGGACCATCTATTATCTCAACCTTGTCGCCTTTGCTGAATTCAACCTTTGGAACTGGTTTTGTCTTCCTTTCTTCAATTGTCTGCTTCAAACTATCTGCTTCTTTTTCCCCCAATGGTGCTGGTTTTGTGCCTGCACCGAGGACATTAAAAACTCCATTTGTTGTTTTAATCAGGTGCCAGGTAAACTCATCCACACTATCTTCTGTTTCAGCAATAAGATAACCCGGAAAAAACTTTCTTTTTTTTACTATCTTTTCTCCCTTCAATGTCTCAGCAACATCCTCAGTCGGAACAATAATCTGTTTGACCATTGCGTTGCCTGCATTGATAAGTTTGGACTCTATCAACTTTTTGATTTTTTCTTCGTGCCCGGTTCTCACATGAATAATGAACCATTTGCTCATTGACCCCTCGCAAATACATGAAGCATTCGTGAAAAAATTAAATCAACCATTCCAAAAAACATAGCCATCAATACCATCAGTATGATAACAGCAACAGTTGATCTTTTGAGCATCTGAGCATTTGGCCAAGTTACCTTCTTAAACTCAGCTTGACTTTCTTTCAGAAACGTCTTTATCCTGTGCATATATTGAATCCTTTTTACGGGCACAAAGGCACTGAGGTACTAAGGCACATAGTTAAATACCAGTAACAAAGTTTAAATCTCTCAAAGAAGATTGATACTTTAGGCACTAAGGCACAGAGTAACAAAGACACAAAAAATAAAAAACAACAAAAAAGAATGTTTTTAAAACTTTGTGCCTATGTGCCTTTGCCACTTTGTGCCTCATAGTTAACCTCTGTGCCTATGTGCCTGAGTATCGCGCTCTTTGTTAATAAGTATTAACTTTGTACCTACGCATAACGTGCTTCATTGAGTATTTATGAATCCTTTGTCAGGCCTGGGAGGATTTGAACCTCCAACCTACGGTTTTGGAGACCGCCGCTCTGCCGTTAGAGCTACAGGCCTATCTTATTTCTTTGTGAACCGTGTGCTTACGGCAGCTGGGACAGAATTTTTTCAATTCAAGACGGTCCTTGTTTTTCTTCCTGTTCTTTTCAGTTGCATAATTTCTATTCTTGCATTCAGAACATGCCAGCAAAATATTCTCCATAGATTTCCTCAGGCGATAATTTCAGTGATTGCTCCGGAACCAACTGT
>DYKA01000166.1 GCA_020722805.1 Vermiphilus sp. | reverse complement strand
TCAGAGACAATAGGGGTGAAAAATGGATCAGCAATGGGAAAAATGGCGAATGGAATGTTGATGATGTACACTGTGCAAGCGTTTTCTGTTTTGATGGCTGGAGATATCTTGAATTTGAACTTCCGGGTAATCAACCCTATGACTGCTACAGGGATGCAGGAACATGCTGGTGGGGTAATTATGGCGGGGACGGGATTGTTGACCTTCCTCTTAAGATTGAGAAGATCTTTGTTGAAAAAAGAACGCATGTGATTGTGGCAGACGAATTAAGACCTGCAGATACATCTGATACCCTGTTTGGAGATCTTTTTGCTGAGTACGAAAATAGAGATGACAGAACTTCTCAGGCAGTGAGATTGTCACGCATAAGGATGAAACTTCCAGATACTGTTGTGAAGATTGATAATCCGATATTTCGTATGCAACAAACAGGAACATTGCCTGCAACAAGAATTACTTCTGTTTCAGCGCCAGAAAGAGAATATGACGGAACCAGGTGTCATGTCTGGTTTGAAAAGGCAAGTAACGCAAAAACATACGAAATATGGGTGAGCCCTTACGAAAATGGTGCGGGTGCAATACTACTGGGAGAAGGGTGGACAGAACCAGGAAAACTTCTTACAGGTCTGAACTCAAACATAGACCTCTATCTTTTTGTTATCTATCGGGACTCAGAAAACCAGATGTCTAAACCGTCAAGGCCGTTTCATATAAAACTGAATGATATGTTCCCGATGAAGTGATTATACGAGTGACATTTCTATCATTTTTTCGGCAATCTGGACAGCATTCTGGGCAGCGCCTTTCTTGATATTGTCTCCAACCACCCACATGTCAATTGCATTCTCAAGCGCTGTGTTTTTTCTTATTCTGCCGACATAGACATCATCCTTTCCGGAAACATCAACAGGAAGCGGATAAATGGATTCTTCTGGTTTGTCAATCAACCTGACACCTCTTGAACAAGAAAGAATTTCTTTACACATTTCAATGTCTGGCTCTGACTCAAAACAGACAGTGATTGATTCAGAATGACAGTTAATAACAGGGACCCTCACGCATGTTGCAGAAATCATAATATCCTGACAGTCAAGAATCTTCCTTGTTTCAAGAATCATTTTTACCTCTTCTGAATAATATCCGCTGAACTGTTCGGAAAGATCTCCAATGTGCGGGATCACGTTGAACAAGATTCTATGAGGATAAACCTGATTTGTTATTTCCTGTTTGTTCACATACTGATGTAGTTGTGTTTCAAGTTCATCAACCGCTTTGCTTCCGGTTCCTGAAACCGCCTGATACGTTGATACAATAATACTTCTTGCCCTGTATTTCTGATGAAGAGGCGCCACAGCCATCAGCATTATTATTGTTGAGCAGTTGGGATTTGCGATAAAACCCTTATGATTCTTGAGATGGTAAGGATTAATCTCAGGCACAACAAGGGGCACATCGGGATGCATTCTGAAATCGCCGCCATTGTCAATCACCACTGCACCCTTTTCCACTGCTTTCCAGCCCAAAAGCCGGCTTGCCCCTTTTTCACCTTCAGTTCCTGCAAAAAAAGCAAAATCCATTCCATTGAAACTTGATTCATCTGCTATTTTCACCCTGAAGGTTCTGCCGGAGATAGTCTCCTGTCTTTCTCTTGTTGCAAAGACCTCAAGTTTCATCAAAGGAAAATTCCTTTCAAGGAGAACCTCAACCATTTTTTTTCCGACAAGCCCTGCGCCGACAACAGCAACATTGAATTTCCTGCTCATAGCACCTTCTCCAGTAAAAAACAAATATTTACTAAACCCCGTTCATATTTACAGGCACAAGAACATCAAGGGTTTCATCCTTGATAACCCGA
>DYKA01000165.1 GCA_020722805.1 Vermiphilus sp. | reverse complement strand
GGTTATCAAGGGTGAAACCCTTGATGTTCTTGTGCCTATAAATAACGGGGCTGAGTGATATTTACATATTTACTATGTGAAGATATTGGGGTTGGCTGTCCCGCTTTCGGTTTTTTTTGCGTTGTGTGTTTTGTGCACAGGAGGTAAAAAAATGGTGGAGAACATAAAATGGCTCGGTCATGCAAGTATTTTGATAGAAAAAGATGGAAAAAACACCTATGTTGACCCATGGAAATTGAAATCAGATAAACCAAGAGCAGACCTTATTCTTATTACTCATTCCCACTATGACCATTGCAGCCCACAGGATATAAACAAAATTGTGACTGACAGAACCACAGTCGTAGGAACAACAGACAGCCTTGAGAAAATTGACAGGGGTATCAAGAAAACCATTTTACCAGGAACTGAGATTGACCTTGGATGGGTTAAGATAAAGGGTGTTCCTGCATATAACATAAACAAGCAGTTTCATCCAGAATCTAACAACTGGGTTGGTTATGTTATAATGTTCCGTGATTTGTCAATCTATGTCGCAGGTGATACTGATTTTGTCCCTGAAATGAAAAATATCAAGGCCAACATTGTGATACTTCCTGTTGGGGGAACTTATACAATGAATGCTGAAGAGGCAGCAAATGCTGTGAATACAATAAGTCCTGAAATAGCGGTACCGATACATTTCGGGGATATCGTTGGCTCGGGTGCAGATGCAGAAAAATTCAAGGCACTTGTTAAATCGGCGACAGTAAAAATTTTTACACCTGAAAAATAGTTTGATTTATTGACCGAGTGATTCCAGGATAATTTTTTTACTTGGCAGTAATTTTCTCCTGTCAGCAAGAAAACTCTTGTGTTTTTCCTCTTTTTGATTTCATCGCAGAATGGATGAGATTTGTATGAGCTAAAATTATCTCTTTGGCGTCCAATGTAACAATCTTAAATCCTGTCCCTCTTCCTTACAAACAACCAGTCATCAGCAGAGTGGGATAAGAATTGATAATACAGGGTTTCCTAAAAATTACCTCGGTCTTACTCTGGCAGTGCCATCAGAACCATACATAACAATGACAGCATCACCCACCCTGAAGTGATCTTCAGGCGCTTTTTCCTGGATGATTGCGACAGTTCTTCCGTCTTCAAGTTTTACTGCAATTTCCAGACCAACTTTTGTTGTTAGCTTTTTCTCAATAGCACCACCTGCTACTGCTCCTGCTGCACCACCTATAATTGTGGCTGCTGTTTTCCCGCTTCCTTTTCCTATTGTCTGGCCAACTGCTGCTCCAGCAGCAGCACCAGCAATAGTACCTGTAGGACCTGCTTCGCCTTCAATGGTTACTTCATTGATGCTGACAATTGTTCCGTAGTAAACTGTCTGGAGTTTTCTGGCTTCCCGCCTTTCATAACTTGAACCTGTCAGCGGAACCTGACATCCTGAAAAAAAGACCAATACCAGAACACCCGCCACGCCTGCCAGAATACTTTTTTTCATATTATCCCCCCTGTTCAATTATAGATAAAATGTCCTGCTTCCATCTGTATGGTACTGGATAACTGATCATAAATTTGACAGTTCTTGAGAGAAAAAGTTTATTTATAATTCGTCTTACCATACGCAATTTCAAGGAAATTATTAAACTGTTGTTTTTTTCATCAGGCACTTGCCTGTATTACTTCCTGACTGATTATTCGGCTTGACGATAGTATTCGTAATGTATTAGATTCAAAAGTCAAATTTATTTTTAATAAGATAAATCCAGCCACATCAAAGCATAGCGCATCTTCAAGAATGTGTCAAAAGGTAAATATCACTCAGCCTCGTTATTTACAGGCACAAGAACATCAAGGGTTTCACCCTTGATAACCCGATAAGGT
>DYKA01000164.1 GCA_020722805.1 Vermiphilus sp. | reverse complement strand
ATCGGGTTATCAAGGGTGAAACCATTGATGTTCTTGTGCCTGTAAATATGAACGGAGCTGAGAAAATATTTACAGTAATTTTAATTTTACAATTTGCATTTTGCATTGAATATTCAGTAAACGTTGTTTACCTGAATATTTACTACAGGAGGAACCATGATACAGAAAAGCAAAGAAATCTTGATAGGTTGGGCTCATACAAACATCACACCTGCAGATCCGGTTTGCCTCTGCGGTCAGTTTCATGCAAGGATTTCTGAGGGTGTAAAAGACCCGATTACAGCGACGGTTTGTGTTTTTGAATCAATAAAAGAAGGAAAAATTTCAGACCATGCAGTTATGATAAGCTGCGACCTTGTTGCAATTCCTGAGGAACTGAAAAAAGAAATAATTTCAAAAATAAATGTTCTTGTTCCGGAGATTGATAGAACAAAAATCATTATCAATGCCACTCATACCCACACAGCGCCAGAGGTTGGTTCAGACCTTTTCAGGGTATCACCGGGTCTTGAACTTAAAGACTTCTATGGGATAGAACTTCCCTGTATGAGTATTAAACAGTATATTGATTTCGCCTCAGGAAAAATTGCAGAAGCGGTAAGAAATGCATGGGAAAAAAGGTCCCCAGGTGGAATAAGCTATGGCCTTGGCTTTGCAGTTGTTGGACACAATAGAAGAATTTCCTATTATGATGGATCATCAGCAATGTATGGGAAAACAGATGACCAAAACTTCAGCCATGTTGAAGGATATGAAGACCATTCAATCAATCTTCTAACAACATCAGACAGAATGGGCAATCTTACAGGAATTATAGTCAATGTTGCCTGTCCATCTCAGGTTGATGAACACCTTTTTCTGATAAGTGCCGACTACTGGCATGAAACAAGGCAAGAGTTAAAAAAAAGATTTGGAGATATTTTTGTTTTACCGCAGTGCAGCGCAGCAGGAGACCAGTCACCCCATATTCTTATCGGAAAACTGGCGCAGGAGAGAATGTGGAATCTTGCAGGAAGAAACCAGAGAGAAGAGATTGGTATAAGAATTTCTGACAGTGTAGAAAAAATACTTCCACTGATAAGAAAAGAGATAAACCTGCATCCTGAATTTTCCTGTATCCACAGGGAGGTTGAACTTTCAAGAAATATTATTACCGAAAACCAGGTTAATACTTTCATAACTGAGGCAGAAAAGCATTACAAGGAGTATGAAAAACTAAAAGCCCAACTGGAAGCAAATCCTGAAAGGACATCCCATCCACGATGGTATAAAGACATAACATTTCACTTCAGAAGATACAGATGGTATCAGGGAGCAAAGGAAAGGTTTGAATTACAGCAACAAAACCCAAAAATAAAAATTGATATTTATGTTTTCCGAATCGGGGATGTTGTTTTTGCCACAAACCCATTTGAGTGTTATCTGGACTATGGAATCCGTATAAAATCGCAGAGTAAGGCACTTCAGACATTTGTGGTTCAACTTGCAGGTGGAGGAACATACCTCCCGACCGAGAGGGCTGTAAAGGGTGGAAGCTATGGCGCAATACCTCCATCATGTGTTGTTGGACCTGAAGGCGGAAAACAGCTTGTAGATTTAACACTGAAAACAATCAACGGACTATTCTAACGGATTCCCATTACAATCCCTTTCTCCCATCTATTGTTTGAAAGGAAGGAAATGAAAGAGAGAAGTAAAGTATATTTTATTGCAAAGTGAAAAACAAACTTAGGTAATTCCTTACTGGACCCCGTTATGCGTAGGCACAAAGGTTAACTATGAGGCACAAAGTGGCAAAGGCACAGAGGCACAGAGCAAAACAAAAGCATTAAAAACTATATGCCTATGGGATCTGACTTTAGGATTACATCTTTGAAAGTTTTAACTTTGAGGCA
>DYKA01000044.1 GCA_020722805.1 Vermiphilus sp. | reverse complement strand
GAACCTTCTTATCAACTGAGCCTATTTTAGTAAACTTTTTATTGGACAGTAGTGAAATTAAAGGTAAACCTTAACCTTGTTCGCATAGTACGAAAAAGGAGTCTCGAATAGTCAAATGTAGTTCTGTTAATAAATACCTCGCAATATTACTGGTTCTGTCTGCCGCAGTTGCTTCGGGTATTACACAGAAAATCTACTGGTGTGTTCAGGTATCAAGTTCAACCGACCTTCCTGAATTAAAACTCGCTTACGAGAAAATCAAGAACAACACTGACGCGCGGATAGAAAAGATTGGTGCCTTATATACAATAAGGGTTGGTTATTACCAGGCAAGGAATCAGGCGGAAAAACTTAAAATGCTCCTGGAAAATCAAAACATTAAAAGCACAATTGTAAGAAAGTGCTATTTTATCAAAGAAAGGATAGTTTTCCCTGAAGTTTTCAAAGAACCAGGTTCAGCAAAAACGCCAGAACAAGAAGAAAAATTTGCACTGATTGTCAATAAGGAAACCTCTGCTGAAGATGTCAGCGAAAAAATTCCTGAAATTATCGTGGAAAAACAGAACAGAATCAGCATCTCTCCGCAAAGCACAGAAACTGATACACGTCTTGTTAAACAGGAGCAAAAATTAGAAGGGCTTGTCAGCAGAATTAAACTCCTGTTTACATCAGAAGAGAAAAAAATAATCACTGACATTTCGCTGGTTGATACAGTGTTTGCAATACCCACCTTTGAACCATCGGCAGTAAACACAAATCTTCTTCTTAAGAAGAAGAAAAAGGATGCAGAACAGAGCAATAGGGGACTGAAATTAACAGGTCAGTACATATACAATGAAAACACGGGCCTGATTGAAGACGAAGATACTGTCTCATATAAGTGGCGCGGATATCTTGGTTTGGAATGGGATATTCTGCGAGATGGGCTGCGACAGCATCAGTCAAAGAAAAAACAGTTAGAAAATGAATTGAAAATTGAAAAGATTATTGCTGACAAAAAAATAAGATATGAGATGTATCCATTTTACAGAAATGAAATCATCTGCCTTTTTAACAGAGAAAAAAAGAAAGTGCTGCATAAAAAAATTGAACTGCTCTCTAAGTATGAAGAAATTATTAAAAATCTTTATTTTGTTTCTATTGTCCAGAAAGAAAATGTGCAGAACATACAGAAAGAAATCTGGCGGGCAAAAAGCATGCTTGAAGGATACGAAGAGTATGAGAAGAATCTTCCGCCTGAAATGCTGGACAGAATAAAGCAAATTGATGCAAATCTGCTTCCATCCTTCGGCATCAAAATAAAAGAGATACAACAGACGATAGAAAATCCTGTACTGAGAAAAGAAATCATCTTGCTTCAAAAATCAATTCTATCTGAGAAATATGATGCTGATTATAATATAAGATTTGCGCCATTCTTGCGGTATTATTTCGGCAGAACAGATACAGGTAGAAAAAATGTGAATGATTATTTCTCGCTCGGGTTTTATTTCAACGTGCCCCTGCCTATAACTGAAGAAAAAACAGATTCGGTCCAGAAAGCAGAAGAAAAATATCTTGAGACATTATATGACAGAAACACAAAAGACATCCTTCACGATGTGATAAATACATACTATGAATATGTTTATAACATTGATGACCTCATAAGATTCCTGTATCAGAAACAAACAATACTTGAACAGATGAGAAAACAGCTTGTGAAGTTTGATATGAAGGATGAGTCATTTTCTGTACCGGAATTAATCTCATCAAGCATTCAATACTTCAATACAGAGTTTGAGATTTTACACATAAAGCAGCTTTTATATCTCAACCTTGCCTTTATTGTGAAATACATACCAGAGGTAAACATCAGCAAGTTTATTTTTCCTGTCAGCATTGAAAAGGATATTGAAATGTATGCGAAACTGAGAACGGGTGAAAGGTCTGTATATGTATGGTCTCAGGGATTCAACAAATTTGACAATGGACTTATATACTGGTTTCTAAAGACGAAATCAGCAAAGAACGCGCTTGTTTCTTTTGGAAAAAACACAGATAAAGAAAAACTGAAAGAGTTTCTTGATCTCGCAGGTAATTCTTTTGAAGTTGAGGCACTGATAGGAGACAATGACCTGCTCAAACGAAAAGACAAACTGACAGCAATAATATCTGAATTAAATAATTACAAATTCACCGGCATACATCTTGATATTGAGCCATACACGTTATCTGACTGGCAGGCAAACAGCGCACAATATCTCCAGATGTATCTTGATGTACTTCAGGTATTGAAAAAAAATCTATATCTAAGAAACAGGACTCTTACGGTTTCTGTGCCGATTTTTTACTCAGAGGATTTTCTGAAAAAGATATTTCCACTTGTTGACAAAGTTTATGTAATGGCATATGGAACAAAAAATCCTGAAACGGTCGCGAGATGGATTAAAAAAGCAGTTGAAATAGATAAGTCCAGGGTAATCGTTGCATTAAGATGCAAGGATTTTGAAAATGAGATGGACCTTGAAAACTTTATCACTGAAGTAAAAAATCAGACAGGCATCTCATCTTTTGCAATACATTCATTAACAGAATATATAGAAATTGGGGGTAGTTATGAAACTCAGAGCAAAACCGTCATTTATTAGAGTTGGCGAACCAGAAACACGGAAAGAGAAAAAACATATAGACAGATACATCTACATCGGAATAATTGTTATCCTTATTGCTGCCGGCTTATACCTGTTGAGCCGTGGAATTTTTTATGTTACTGGCTACGGGCAGATCATAATTCCCTATGTTGATGTTCAGCCGATTGATGACATAAGAATTCTCAAATATTATGTCAAAGAAGGACAAGCAGTCAACCAGGGAGATATTCTTTTTGCCTATGCTGAAAGAGAAAAAAGTGACACCATCGGACCTGGATTTTACTATCAGACACTGCAACACAGTGAAAATCTGAGGAGACAAACTGCAAAAATAAACCTTGAGAAAAGATTGCTTGAAAAAACAGGTGAATTTTCAATAAACAAGTTGAACAACGAACTTATGTGGAAAAAACAGGAAAGAGATTATTACCAGGAACTCCTGAAAAAGAGAATTGAAGAACTTCAGCACCTCAAAAAGATGGTGCTTCTTGAAACATATTTTCCCTATAACATAAAAAACAAGGAAGAGGAAATTGAAAAAACAAGGTTCCAGATCGCAAAGATAGAATCAGATATTTTGGCGATTGAGAAAGAGATTGAGCAACTCAAGGAAAAACAGAGAATCCAGATTTCAAATCTTGACGCCGAAAAAAATTTGATGCGTCTGACTCCCGAAATTTACTACGCACAGGGACGTGCTGAAAATTACACGGTCCATAATTTTCCTGCACCCATCAGCGGAATTATCGCAAGAATTCATCGGGAAGAAATGGAGGTTGTGCTTAAGGGAGACAATGTTATGAGTATTTCCACGATGGGAGAAACAAAAATCAAGGGATACTTTGAACAGAAAGATTATACATACCTTGTGAAGGACAAAATGGTTATAATAAAGTTTCCGGACAACTCAGAAAAAAAAGGAATAATAACAAACGTTTACTTCGCGACAATGCCGCAGCCACCTGAATTCCAGAAAAAATATGAGCCACTCCACAGGAGTGTTATCGTTGACATACTACCGTACAAATGGGATATAGAACCATTCAATGAACTCTATAAAATGAGCGTGAAACTTTATGTTCCAAAACTTTTTCAAAGAGGTGAAAAATGGAAATCCTGTTTATTACAGAGGACGTCTCCTTAAAAATTCCTTCTGATGAAACAAACAGAATAGACACCATACCCGCTGGCAAGATTGATGTTGAAAAAATTGAAAAGTATTCTGCAGTGGTTGTTGATGCAAAAAATCCTGAAACAAAAAAAATTGTGAAGTCAATAAGACAACAACAGTCAGACGTAATAGCACTGAAGCCGGTATTCATCTTTTCCCCTGAAGAAATTGAAGATGTTGAACTTCAGTGCCTTTCAGACGAGAAAATAAATCACGGAGAACTGCTGGGAATTATTTCACATGTAGATAAAATTTCCAGGCTGATGTCCACTCTTAAGGAATTCAAGCCGGAAAATTTTCAGATATCTGTAATGCTTCGGATCCTCAGGTTTCTTTACACAAGGTCAATTCAACTGAAGCCCATGATACTGCCAACATACAGATACGGTTATATTTATCCTTTTGTGGCATCACAATTTCCAGATGATGAGGACTTCAGAATATATGAGATTCTTGTGCGAATGGAACAGGAAGGACTTCTAATAGGGAATTTTCATGACAGGGTGCATCTCTGCAATAGATGCCGCAGTGCATTTATGAACTTTCGGGAGATTTGTCCATCATGCAAATCAGCCAACCTTTCAGTTGAAAATGTGATACACCATTTTTTATGCGGATACACATCGCAGGAATCAAAGTTTATACACGGAGAACAGTTGATATGTCCGAAATGCAACAAGATTCTCAGACATATCGGAATGGATTATGAAAAACCATCATCAATTTTTATCTGCCATAGTTGTCAGGAAACATTTCAGGAACCTTTGGTTGAGTGTTTTTGTTTTCACTGCACCAACAGAACCCCTGTTGACGAAACAATATCATGGGATATAAAAACCTATGAAATAACGCCTGCAGGAGTCAATTGCGCGATACACGGAATAATGTTTTCATTTGCCGAATTTCTCAGAACCCAGCTTGACCTCGTTGAGTACAACAATTTCAAAAAAATGGTTGCTCTTGAGATTGAAAGAACCAAAAGGTACAAAAGGGAAAGTAGCGTTGGCTTTTTCCAAATTATGAACTTCCAGGAAATATATCTCAGGGTTGGAGAAAGGAAAAACGAGATAGGCCTTGAAATGGCAAGAATAATAAAAGAAGCTCTTCGCAAAACAGATGTCATAACTGTTCTGAACGAATCCACATTCTTGATACTTTTTCTTGAAACGCCATCTGCAAGTTCAAAAATTGCACTTTCAAGGATAAAAAACAGCATTGAAAACCTCCTCATAAATAACCTTTCAACGCCAGAAAAAAAGTTCTTGCCCGAAATTTCAGTAAATACTGCTGGAGTTGAAGAATTTTCTTTAAGCAATTTATTTCCTGAATAGATATGGAAATCCACGAATTTTTTGAACACACAACAAACTTCTTTTTTTTCTGGAAAACCGCGGGCATGATGAAAATCTTCAGAATTTTCTGGTTTTTCTTTGTTTTTGAGGTAACAAGATATGTTATATTTGATCTTGTTGTTCTCTGTGTTTATAATATCAGGACGGCTGTCTTAAAAAATAAGCGCGAAACAGCAAGGCAGGTATTGCTGCAGCAAAATCCACTTGTTTCGGTTATTGTTCCCGGGAAAAACGAGGGCAAGCACATCCGCTCATTAGCAGACTCCCTTTCTGAACAGACGTACAGGAACCTTGAAATAATCATTATTGACGATGGTTCTGATGATGACACCCCGCAGGTTTGCAGGGCACTTTTGCGTGAGGGAAAAATTACAAAATACTTACGAAACGACACAAGGGGAGGCAAGGCATCTGCGGCAAACTTCGGATTTCAACAAGCAAAAGGCAGTTTTATTATCCATGTGGATGCAGACTGCTCATTTGACAGAGACGCAATTGAAAACATTCTAATCCCGTTTTTTATTGATAGCAGAATAGGGGCCGTTTCAGGAAATATAAAGGTAAGAAACCCGACAGAGAGTGTTTGTTCCGCACTTCAGGCAATTGAATATCTCAAAACCATCTCTGTTGGCAGATTGGTTGGTTCAACTCTTAAGATCCTGAGAATTATATCAGGTGCATTTGGTGCATTCAGAGCAGACATTGTTAATAGAGTCGGTGGATGGGATATTGGACCCGGTCTTGATGGAGATATTTCGGTCAAGGTTAGAAAAATAGATTTTGATGTGCATTTTGAACCAAGGGCTATCTGTTATACAAATGCACCTGAGGATTTCAAATCTCTGACAAAGCAGAGATTAAGGTGGAGCAGATCCCTTATTAGGTTCCGCTTGAGGAAACATAGGGATGTATTTTTCCCCACTGCCAGCTTCCGCTTTTCAACATTTTTCGGTTTTTTGGAAAACTTTGTTTACAACATCTTGCTGGACTTGAAATGGATTGCCTATTTCATTGATATAATGATACATTTTCCGACAACGGCAAAATATATATTCCCTTTAAACTATTTTCTCTACGTAATGTCAAATATGGTGCAGTTTTTGGTAATTATATGGCTGTCCGAGAGAAAAAAAAATGAACTGAAGCTTGTTCCATATTTATTGCTTATGCCTTTATACGCGGCAATATATATGAGGACAGTCCGCACATATGCGTACATACAGGAATTTTTGTTCAAGACATCCTACCGGGATCCGTGGAATCCGAGAAAGGTTTCAAAGAAAGCAGAAGAATTCGGACTGTAGTTCAACCCAACTTCACACCTTGAAACGCCAAAACCATTGTCAGTAAAGGAAATCACATTTTTGGGATAGTCTACAAATCTCCTTTTTGTCAATAAACCCCGTTAGATGTTTAACTATCTCACTGGGTAAAATTGGTAAACTGTTTTTCTTTCATATCAAAATAACTGCTTCTGTAAATTCTTTTTTAACTTCAAGTTCTTTAAGTAACTGTCCTATCAATGCAATACTATTTATCCAGCCAGTTACAACCATCTTTGTTGAAGCATCTATAACCCCCACATACAGACCAGTCCTTTGGAGGGACTCCACTCATATGCAAAGTCTGCCACTTCCTCGCCCGGGACTTTTTCCTTTTTTGTGAGTTCGGATAGTTTGTTATAAACATAGAAGGTAATCTCCGTAGCTGGAAACAATTGACACCCCAATAACATTTTTTCGCCCTTTCTATTTTGGATTTCTTTCTTCACAATCCTTCTTATAACATCTTCCGAAGTTCCTACAGGGACATTAATCCAATACCTGTTGCCAAGTTTTATTCCTGGAGCGCCGTACGCTACCGGACCAGTTACCCGATATTCAAAAAGAGTCTCAATGTTTACAGAAGCTTTCACTTTTGGTATCCGGGAAGGAGTAGTATTCGTATAAGACTTTTTAGGAATATCAAAAACAGAAGAAAAAGAGTGAAGTAGTATTAATATAAAAAATCAAGTCCTAACGCTGTCAGAAATATGTTTCTACCTGTTTTTATTTTCTTTTTGCTACGGAAATAGCCCAAACTATAAAGCCCGATAATAGTTGATACAAGCATTAAAGTTGTAAGGAATGTATGCATAAAAAGGAATAATCCCCCAAATATAATAATTACTTGCATACCTGTAGGCAATTTATTGAATTTGTCCTTTGCAGTAAATTCTTTATGAGAAAGTGTTTTGTCCTGTGGTTTTTCTTCCTTTCTTGTATCGTGTGTTCTTTGCTATGTTTCCTTTTCTGTTTCTGCCGAAGATTTGGTTTTTTTGAACATGGAGATGTTTATAACTTTTTTACATTTCGGACAGGTTCCAGAAAAATATCGCCTTCTGAAACATCAGCACTACAGTAAGGATATTGATATTTCATTTTTCACCCCACTCTTTAATATTTTCGTTCTGCCAAATTTACCTGTGTTTTTATTTTTTTTCCTCAATTTCCCAAATCCTCCTTATAATCCCCCTTTTATAAGTGGTTCAAACAGAATTGCTGCAAGTATTGATATGATTGCTATAACCACAAGGAGCTCAACAAGTGTAAAACCTTTTCTCTTCATTTCTTCGATATTCCGATAATGTCTTTTTTTACAATTTCTTCAGGCAGAAGCATATTTTCCGCTGATGGAGCAAGGTACGGCGGGATATTGAGCAAAATCTTTCTTCCATTGCAGCCAGAAAACATCCATAATCTGCCATCCTGTCCTTCTGGCACATCTACCTTGAAATAACTGTATCTCTGCAATTGAGCAAAAGAGAAAACTTCTTTTCCACTTCCATCAAGTATTTTCCCATCACCTGCTTCAGAATATCCTGCAACAAACTTTGTTCCTTTCGGTACATAGAAATATAACGACCACATTGTCCCTGGTGAATAGGTGCGATTTTTGATGTCTGACTCAAAAGTCCACGGTAGATCCGGCTCAACAATTTTTACTTTCGCTCTGTCTCCGCCAGTTGTTATTTTTAGCCAGTGCAGACCTTGATATGGTGTTCCCATTGAGATTTCGTACGGCTTTCCATCAGGTGGAACGCTTGTGTCCTGTGCAACAGGTTTTTCAGGATTTTTTGATGAATAAAGGTAAATACGAACATTTCCATAATCCCTGTAATGTGAAATCAATCCGCCTGTCACCTGCAACTTTAATCTGGCTGGCGCTTTTTCTATCCAGGTATAAATGGTCTGCGGAGAACCTGACTGAACACCTTCATCACCAGTAACCTGCTTATCTTTGATAATGATGTTTTTCAATCCTTTTACAGGCACAAGTTTTTCACTGAAAAACACTGGCTCAACTGTAAACAGGGTATTTGATTTAATTCCATTTTTCAACAGTTCAAGGATTTCTTCTTCTGTAAATGGGTCTTTTATCTTCCAGGGATTTTTTCCTTCTGGAACATTCAATCTGCAGGTTTCAGGAATAACAACGTCCTTCGCCATATTCTGAAGTGTTACATATGCAGCAACAGTATCTATCATCTGGGAATATCTCATCCTGTAAATATGCTTAACCAGTTTCTCAAAGCAATCCTGTTTTTCCTCAGGTTTTGCCCGAATGTACTTCAAATATTGTTCTGCATATCCTGTATAAAGGATAAGGTCATAAATCCTTTCTTTTACAGCAGAATCCTTTGTTTTGCTCAGTGCCTGGTCAAGATATCTGTACATTCTTCCAATAAGATCTTCAGAAAAAAGAGGCCTCATGTCTTTTTCATCTATTCTGTAAATCAAACGGTAAAATTTCTCCATGGGTTCTTTTGCATTTCTGAATGCCTTTTCAAGAAAATCAGCAAAAAGGTCGTCAACCTTTTGTGTCTCACTTACATCCCAGAGAAACCTTGAAAGCATCCAGTTGCCAAGACCTGCAGGACCCCAGCTGTCTTCTGTCCATCCACTGATCAATCGGATTCCTTTTTGATAAAAAGAAGGAAGATTTTCTGTAAGATAGGTGATGTCTGATGCTCTTGGTCTTCCAGGAACATTATAATCCCAGATGTAAGTACAGAAGGCATCGCTTATACCAACAATGGCTCCCTGTTTCTTCCAGCCATCAATCAATTCTTCAAGTGTATGACCGCCCTTTCGTTGATGAGTGGTGATATTGACAATAGTATTAGGTTCTACCTTTATTGATGGATACGGAGCATGATAATGATAGGCAAGCATTCCCACAAATTTGTTTCCGTATTTTTCTTTGATTGCTCTTGCAGCAATATTGGCAAGAAAAACCGCTCTGTCAGAGATACTGCCTATCTTTTTACACTCTTCACATTCACACCAGTTTCCACCATCACTCGGTTCCATTGAAAGGCCATCAGCATCAGGATTCTTCTCAAAGTAATTAATCGCATATTCTTCTATCAATTTCTGCATTCCTGGATTTGAAATACAGAATTTTGAAGATTTTCTTTCTCCACCAACAAGGCCAAGGTATTCAGGATGCTGGCTAAAAATATTCTTATAAAGAGATAAAATTGCCTGATAACTGTGGTCGCTCGGAACAAAAAAACCACTCTGCATCCTGTTTTTCTTCATCCAGTCATCCCATGTTTTTTTGTTGTATCCCCAGAAAATATGTCCCTTACCAACATTTCTTCCATAAAAAGAAGGCCTACCGTAGAGATCAAGATTTACCTTCAGATTTTTTATCTCAGGAATAATTTCCCATTTTTCCCCAGGGAAAAACTGCCTGTATCCAATTCTGTACAGAAAATCCCATATCGCATGCTGAAAACCAATATCGGTTGCTCCTATTATGTAAAGGCCGTTTTTGTGGCTCTTGATAATATATTCATCTTTTCTGAAAGGATCTTTTATATCAAACATATTTATATACGAAAGAGACGGAAAATCTTTTGTAGTACCGAGAAAAATTCCTTTATCAGTATATCCGGAAACCACCTGAAAATTTGCACCTGTGATTTTATTCAGGTATAAGACAAATTCCTGTACATTTTTCCTTGTTTTTTCAGAAGCAGTTTCTGGCAAAACAACAGAAAACAACGGCCTTCCATCTTTTACAAGAGTAATTTCCTGAGCAAAGACAGCCATTGAGAACAGTATTGAGAAACAGAAGTGTATTATAATTTTTTTCATCTTTCCCTGCACGATTATCATTCCAAAGTATTAATATAGGAATTATTTCAGGTCCTGTCAAATCCTGAAACGGGATGTCAGGAGTTTTGACCAGAAGTGGAGCCCCACGGGCACAGCCTGTGGCTTTCTGCGAAGGAGGGTAAAGATTGTGTCAGGGCTGATTACTGAAATAGTAATTATTCAGAGGGGAAATTGCACGATAGGGCCGTTTTTAACCGCTCACCAGAATATAAAAAACAACTTGAAAAATTCATAAGAAACGTAAAGCGCGCATTTTTTCTGCTATGAAAACTTGAACGAACCTGCTCTTGCTCGGAAGAAGCGTCCGCCAAAAGCATTCCCTGAAGAATTGCGGAAAAAACAGAACTTATAAGAGAAATTGACCCATGTCATCCGGTGTGGATTGTGCATTCCTGCGATAGAACGATTGACACACTTAAAAAGTATAATAAGTCAGCTGATATTCTTGGTTGCAATCCGTAGCCAGTGCAACCGCGGGAAATGAGGCAGGATATCGGAGTAAAACCCGACGGCAGGATGTTTGATTGTCCTTGCCAGACGCTTCACGCAACAGCAACATATACTGACCCTGGTTATTTAATACGGCACACAGTAAAAATTCTGGCAAAAAAAAGAAAAGAAGATCTATCTTTTTGCAACAAACCCATCTTTTGACTCAGCAAGGATAGACATCACAATTCCTATTTCAACTTGCGGCCACAATGTATCTGTTATAAACGAAAGCTGGACAATTTCTATTTCAAGGAACAGGTTTTCAGACGATTTTGAGCCATTCGGCGTACATTTCTACTGAATGAATATTGATTGATGATGTGCCCTGAATATATATCTGTGAGCCGCCTCGCGGATTTGAACCGCGGACCTGAGCATTACAAGTGCCCTGCTCTACCACTGAGCTAAGGCGGCTAAGTGATTGATTTCCAAAATCTTGCGAGGACTTTCCATTTTCCTGTTTTCCGCCAATGCCAGAATAGTGTCAATTTCTTGCATTCTGTGAAAGAATATTTTACTTTTTCCATTCAGTATGTCAACTTGTTCTGTGAATAAATGAAAATATCTTGACACCAGAAGTTCATAGATGAATATGAATGAATTAAGACCAGTCAAAGATGGTTTTTGTTATGCCTTTCCAGGATCTGAATTTCTTCTTTTTTTCTTGATACATCTTTTTGTCAGCCATGGTCAGAAGTTTGTCAATAGTAGCAGGACTTTTACCGTCATACCGCACAGCTCCGACACTGATTGAGATTTTATGTAACTGGTCTGTTTCCCTGTTGTGCTTCTGTATTTTTTCTCTCAAACGGCTGACCAGCACTTCTGCTTTTTCACCCTTAACTTCTGAAGCCAGAACCACGAATTCATCTCCGCCAATTCTGGCAATAATATCAGATTTTCTGAATGTTTTTTCCAGAATTTCCCCAAGTTTTTTCAGAGCCTCATCTCCTATCAGGTGTCCTTTTGTATCATTAATATTCTTCAGCCCATCAAAATCAATAAAAAGTGTATAAAAGGGCTTCTTATTCCTCTGGGTCTTACGAATCTCCTGCTCGGCGAGTGTAAAAAATCCGCGCCTGTTATAAAGCCCGGTTAACTCATCCCTCAGTGAGAAATCCTTCAATGCCTGCTCCAGTTTTTTCAGTTCCGAAACATCAATCATAGCAGTTCGCATGCCGATGATTTTACCTGCTTCATCCTTTTCTGGAACATCTTCAATTGCAACAAAAATGTGGGTTTTATCTTTCTTCAGATATACTCTATCGTAAAATTTTTCCATTTTATCCACGTTCAATTTCCGAATAAATCTTTGACGGGCATGCTTTCTTTGCGATGGAATAATAAAATCAAAAATTGATTTTCCTAACATCTCTTTTCTGGTATAACCAAGCAAATTGAGCTCAGTTTTGTTAACATCCCTGATAATTCCTTTTTTATCAACTATGTGATAAGCCACAGGCGCATTATTCCATAACTCCTTGTATCTTCTTTCGCTTTGCCGTAAAGATTCTTCGGCAAGTTTCCTATCAGTAATATCAATGGCTAATTCAAAGCGAACCTTTCTTCCGTCTATCCAGTCAATTGCCCTGTCAATGCAGCGATACCAGCGTCTATTAATCTTATTCTGAAACTCCCAGATATGAACACGCTTTGACTTTGGCCCAAAAAGGTATTTATTGGTGCAGAAAGCGCACGGTTTACTCAGATTTTGAAATGCTTTGTAACATTTCATACCTGATACATTTCCAAAAATTTTTTTCAAAAACGGATTAACATAAAGAACTTCATATGTACGAGGGTCAGCGACATAAATAGGTTCATCAAGTGAATTAAAAATAGAGATTAACTGTTGATATTCTTTTGGGTTGTAGAAGGCTTTCTTTTCCATAAATAATCCAGAAGTTCGTTTTACACTTAATATAACACCGTAATATACTATGTACAAGTAGGGTATTTAGGTAACACTTTTGCTT
>DYKA01000001.1 GCA_020722805.1 Vermiphilus sp. | reverse complement strand
TCGGGTTATCAAGGGTGAAACCCTTGATGTTCTTGTGCCTGTAAATATGAACAGGGCTAGGTGAATATTTACAGTAATTTTAATTTTGCAGTTTACAATTTGCATTTTGCATTGAATATTCAGTAAACAGCGTTTATTGAATATTTACGAAAGAAGTAATACATTTCTGAATTTCTTCTGTCAGAGAGTCAACAACATTTTTGTTTTCACCCTCAACAAAAACCCTCACCAACGGCTCGGTTCCTGATGGTCTTATTCCAAACCATGCATTCTCAAAATCAATCCTCAAACCGTCCAGGTATAATGTTTTTCCATTTGGAAATTTTTCTTCAAGTTCCTTGTAAAGGTCATCAAGTTTTTCAGAAGGAAATGTAATCTTTTTCTTCACAAAATGATAGAGGGGAAATTTTCTTGCGATTTCAGAGAATTTCAATTGTGTCTTTGCAAGCATTTCAAGGGTCAGCGCCATTCCTATGAAACTGTCTCTTCCGTAGTGGAAATCAGGAAGAATTATACCACCGTTTCCCTCTCCACCGGCTGATGCATTGATATCTTTCATTTTTTCAACAACACATACTTCACCAACTTTTGTACGAAATACCCCGACTCCCGCATTGCGACATATGTCGTCAACGAGTTTTGTTGTTGCGATATTCACAACAACAGGTCCTTTTTTCCTTTGAAGCATCCAGTATATCAGCACCGCAAGGCAGAGTTCTTCACTGACGCATACTCCATTGTCTGCTGCCAGCGTAAGACGATCACAGTCAGGATCCTGAGCAAACCCGATATCGGCTTTTTCCTTTTCAACTGTTCTTGCAAGATCACCAAGATGTTGTGGCAATGGCTCTGGAGGATGCGAAAAAATTCCTGGCGGATCGCTATTTATCATCACGACGTTGCAGCCAAGTTTTTCAAGAAAAACTTTTGAATAAAGGGCGCCGACTCCCTGGACAGGATCAACAACAACCCTGAATTTTCTTTTCCTTATGGCAGAGACATCAACACAATCCAGAAGCGCAGAAAAAAATCTGTCCATCAGGCAAAAATCAGAAAAGTATGCGCCCGGTTTCCCACCTTTTTTGTTTTCAATGTCTGTGTAAATACCGAGAAAAGATTGAGATTGCTCTGCATTAAGAAATGTTCCTGATGAATTGATGAGTTTTATCCCGTTATATTCAACAGGATTGTGACTGGCGGTAATAACAGAACCGCAGAACCCGCTTGTTTTTTCCACAAACCATGTCAATGCGGGTGTAGGTACAATACCTGAATCATAGATGTTTCTTCCTGCCCATAGTGCACCCGATACAAATGCTGCCTTCAACGGTTCACCACTGGGTCTTGTATCCCTCCCAACAATGATGTTCTTTTCTCCTGCCCAGAGTCCAAAAGCCCTACCAAATTTAAGTGCATCTTCCTCTTTCAGACTCTTCCCGTAAATTCCCCTGATTCCGGAAACACTGACAATCAGCTGTTCCATTTCATATTATGTGTGGCTGCATCAGGTGTTTTCTTACTCCATCTTTTTTTAACTGCTCAAGGGTAACTGCATCCTCTATTGCAAACATTCCAACTCTCACCCTCACAAGTGCTTCCTGAACAGCGCCACAGCCCAGTTTTCTTCCTATATCTCTGCACAATGCGCGTATGTAAGTCCCTCTTGAACAAACAACCCTGAATATAATTCTCGGGATTTCTATTTTTTTTACTTCAATTTCATGGATAAACACTTTTCTTGATTCAGGTATTACAGGATGTCCTTGTCTGTGAAGTTTATATAATCTGACACCCTGTCTTCTCAGCGCTGAAACAGAAGGCGGTACCTGTTCAATTTCGCCTTCAAAAGATTGAATTACTGCGTAGATTGATTTTTCATCAAACGCACATTCCTCTATTTTCCTTGTTTCAATGATTTTGCCCTGAATATCATCAGTATCCGTCGTGATACCAACAAGCATGGTTGCAATATATTCCTTTTCCATTGCAAGAAATTTGTTTGCCTTCTTTGTTGCCGAACCAATACAGATAACAAGTACCCCTGAAGCAAGCGGATCAAGGGTTCCTGTGTGGCCAATTTTGCCCTTGAAGTCAGGAATTTTCTTGATGTGCCTTATCACATCATACGATGTGATCCCTGACGGTTTGTTCACATTCAAAAAACCATCAATCCCGGAAAATTCAATTATCTCACTTTTTTTCATCCTGTTTTCTGCCCCTCAGATACTTGAGAAACTTTGAAACTGCCTGTTCAGCAGACATCTTTTGAAGCGAAAAACCTGCAGCACTGTTGTGACCACCACCCCCAAACTTTTCAGCAATAGACCTTACATCAATACCTTTTCTGCTCCTCAAACTGAACTTGACCTCATTTTTTCTTTCCCTGACGAGGAATACGAACTCGGCGTCCTTAATTGACCGTAGTATGTCAACAATTATTTCTGTGTCCTGTTCAGATGCACCGGTTTTTCTGTACACATCCTCTGTCAATACTGTCCATGCCACGCGATTTTCCCTGTCATACTGCAGGTGGCTAAGTGCATACCCGGCAAGATGTAAAGAAGAGATAGAATTATTGTGATAAAGATTGTCTGCTGTTGTCTCAGGGTCTACACCAGATTTGAGGAGTTTCTCAGCAATATGGAGTGTTCTTCCATCAAAATGGTACCTGAATGAACCGGTATCAGTGAGAATCGCCACATAAAGACATTCTGCAGTGTCTCTGTCAAGACACCTCAGTTTTTCCACTATAAAAAAACACATCTCGCCAACAGATGATCGTGTATTGCTGATCCAGTTGATGTCTCCGAAAAGGGTATTACCCTCGTGGTGGTCAATATTTATCAGCATTCTGGCTTCTGAGACGGCCATCAGAGAGTTGCCCACCCTTTCCCTGTTGCTGCAGTCAAAAACTATCGCAACTTCAGGATTGAATTTCAACTGCCTGTACCTTTCCGGATTCATTATTCTTGAAAAACAGGGAAGAAAATTAAATACAGCCCGTGCAGGCATATCATTCACAATAACTGCCTTCTTGCCAAGCCTGGTTAGCATGCAGAAAAATGCAAGTTCGCAACTCAGACCATCGCCGTCGGGTAGTTGATGAGTTGTCAAAACAAAATTGTTGTGTCTAACTATTTCCGCACAGATTATGCTGACAAGATTTTTCTCATGGTTTGAAATAAACATGTTCCCCTAACATCTCCTTTATTTTCAGTTTCAGGTCATCAAGCCCGTAACCAATTCTGGCTGAAATAAATATGCTGTCAGGATAAGTCCTTTTCAGGATATTCAACTCTGTTTCATCTATAAGGTCAATTTTGTTAAACACATTAATTCTCGGCTTGTTCTGTATTTCCATCATTTCAAGAACATTCTCAATTGTTGCCATCTGCTTTTCTAAATTCAATCCTGCGGCATCAATAAGACATACCAGAACATCTGCAAAGGTTAATTCTTCAAGGGTTGCTTTGAAGGCAGCAATAAGGTGGTGAGGAAGCATAGAAAGTAATCCGACTGTATCTGACATCAGACAATAACCCCCTTCACCGAGATACACCAGCCGCGTAAGAGGGTCCAGTGTGGAAAACAACCGATTGTCAATAACCGCATCATGTCTGTGAATGAGAGTATTCAAGAGGGTGCTTTTACCAACATTTGTGTAACCCAGAAGTGCAGCAACCGGAAAATTCTTTCGCTGCCGTGTTTCGCGAATAATTTTTCTATGTTTTTCAATCTCTTTTATTCTCAAATTTAGGAACCTTATTCTCTCCCTTGCTCTTCTTCTGTAAAGTTCCAGTTTTTGTTCGCCAGGCCCTCTTGTTCCAATTGTTCCACCCAGTCGTGAGAGCTGCCCTGAATAACCAGCGAGCCGCGGCAGGAGATAGGTTGTTTGGGCAAGTTCAACCTGAATCTTTCCCTCAAGTGTATGGGCATGATTACCAAAAATCAATAGTATCAGAAATGTTCTGTCTATTACAACAGTATTCAAAAACTCTTCAAGATTTCTCTGTTGAACAGGCGTGAGCTCTTTTTCAAAAATCACAAGTTCGCATGCGTATGACTCAATAATCCGTGAGATTTCCTGAATCTTACCACTGCCGATATATGTCGCTGGATGAATATGGTCAGGATGCCTGACTGAAATGGCATGCACAACATCAAGGTTAACTGTACGTGCAAGTGATTTCAATTCTTCAAGATTTTCTGAGACGTTTCCCGCGGTTTTGTCATTGAATGCTATAACAAGCGCTCTTTTCCCTGAAATATTACTGCCTGTCAAAACATTAGGATGTTGCATTTGTGGTTTGAATCTTGAGAATTTTGATGACGCTTATGCAGTCCCGATGGCCCATTTTCCGGTGGTAACCGGTTTTTTTCTTTTTCTTGAAAACATGGATTTTCTTGCCTTTTTTTTCATCAACAACTTCAGCCAGCACAGAGTAGTTTTTGGTGGATTTGTGGTCAACAAGAAGAGTTCCATCTTTTTCAATTGCAACAATATCTTGAATCGTAAACTGCTCTCCCTTCTTGCGTCCAATCTTAAAAACTTCAATGACATCTCCTTCCTGAACATGAAACTGCCTTCCAGACACTTCAATTATCGCATTCATGATTGCTCCCGGTCAAAAGCTTAAGGTTTTTTTCAATCTTATTCAACTCAGATGCAAGCTCATTCTGAAGTTTCCTTGTTTTTTCTATTACTTCTGCTGGTGCGCGTTTTAAGAACTCCTCATTTGAAAGCTTCCTTGAGGTTTCCTCAAAAATCTTTGAAATCTTGTCCTTTTCACTGCTCAATTTTTTCATTTCCGTCGCAATGTCAATAATTCCCCTGACCTTCATGGAAAACCAGCCACTCTCCCATATCCTTACAATCTCATCGTCAGGTTTATCCTGCAAGGAACGTTCCACACTATTAAATCTTACCCTTGCAAGAAACTCAACCATTGTTCTGTGCCAGGGGTCCGAAAGCAGGGAAATTCCACGATAGTCAACATCAAGATTATGGTTCACAGGTATCCTGAAGGTAGTTTTGAGATCCCTGATTTCAATAACAATTTTCTTGATTTCATCCATTTTTTCCAGTGTTTCTTCAAAAGAAAACCCATCCGGCTCCGGCCAGGAGCTTGTTGCAATAAAATCTCCATCAACATCTGTAAATTTCTTCAAGCGATGCCACAATTCCTCTGTGATAAAAGGAATAAAAGGATGTAAAAGCTTCAGTGTCCTGGCCATAACATAAAACAAAACAGGAATAACCTTTGAAACAAGGTACTGGTCTTTTTCAGGATACATCTTTGACATTTCAATGTACCAGTCGCAGTACTGATGCCAGTAAAAATCATAAAGACTGTCAGATGCCTCATTGAACCTGAAATTTTCAAGACAGTCAGAGACATGCTGGATCTTCCGGTCAAGAAGCATAAGTATCCATCTTTCCGATATCTTCAGTTTTTCTATTTCTTCTCTTATTGCAGAAAAAGAAATTCTTTCAACCTGATTCTTTTCAGCAAGCATTTCAAGATATCTGAAAGAATTCCAGATTTTGTTAAGAAAGTTCCTGCCTTTATAATGAAACCCGTCTGGCAGGAATACATCCTGACCGAAGGAGGTTAATGAAATCAATCCAAATCTTAAAGAATCAGCACCTGCCTCGTCAATGATTTCAACGGGATCAATTGCATTCCCGAGCGACTTGCTCATTTTCTTTCCTGTCTTATCCCTCACAGTACCGTTGATGTAAACAGAACTGAACGGTTTTTTCCCCATGAACTCAAACCCTGCCATAACCATTCTTGCCACCCAGAAAAAAAGAATCTCCTGCGCAGTAACAAGGGTATCCGTGGGATAGAAAATTTCAAGGTCCCGTGTTTTCTCAGGCCAGCCGAAGACCGCAAACGGCCATAACCACGATGAAAACCATGTATCAAGAACATCAGGGTCCTGAACAGGATGACCGCAACCACAAAAAGGACATCTTTCAGGTGTTTCAACACTGACAATCGGCGGACATTTTTCATTTGAACAATACCACACAGGAATCCTGTGTCCCCACCATATCTGACGACTGATGCACCAATCATGAATATTATCCAGCCATTGCAGATATATTTTTGCCCATCTTTCCGGATAAAACCTAAGTTCTCCATCATGGACAACCTTTATTGCCGGACCGGCAAGTTCCTTCATCTTTACAAACCACTGTTCAGAAATATACGGCTCTATTACAGTATCACACCGATAGCAATGTCCAACCCTGTGCGTATACGGCTCAATCTTTTCAATGAGATTTTTTTCCTTTAGTTTTTTAAGTATTTCTTCTCTGCAGGAAAATCTGTCAAGCCCCGCAAATATAGCGGCATTTTTATTCATCCTGCCGGTTGTATCCATTACAGTGATGAACTGAAGATTGTGTCTTCTGGCTATACTGTAGTCATTCGGGTCATGTGAGGGAGTCACCTTTACAGCGCCTGTTCCAAATTCCTGTTCAACCTGCTGGTCAGCAATAATCGGTATTAACCTATCAACAAACGGCAGATGAATATTTTCCCCTATCAGATCCTTATATCTTATGTCTTCTGGATGAACCGCAACAGCGGTATCTCCGAGCATTGTCTCGGGTCTTGTTGTCGCAACAACGATAAAACCTTTTCCTTCCATCGGATATCTAATATAGTAAAGATGACCGACTTCTTCTCTGTACTCAACCTCTTCGTCTGACAGGGCAGTGGTACATCTCGGACACCAGTTAATAATTCTTGTTCCTCTGTAAATAAGACCCTTTTTATACAGAGAGACAAAAACTGTCTGCACAGCGTGGGAAAGATTCTCGTCCATAGTGAAGCATAACCGACTCCAATCGCAGGAAGCCCAGAGCCGCTTCAACTGTTCAATAATCCTGTTGCCATATTTTTCACGCCAGAGCCAGACCTCCTTGAGAAATTTTTCTCTTCCGAGGGCTTCTCTTGACAACCCTTTTTTCATCAGTTCTTTTTCAACAACATTCTGAGTTGCAATTCCTGCATGGTCTGTACCTGGAACCCACAGCGCATTAAACCCTGACATTCTTTTCCATCTTATAAGGATATCCTGTATCGTGTTATTCAACGCATGGCCGATATGAAGGTATCCTGTTATATTTGGCGGAGGAATTACAATCACATAGGGTTTTTTGGTGTAATTTTCCGCTTTGAAACACCCTGCTTCTTCCCATTTTTGATACCAGAATGCCTCTATTTCTTCAGGATGATATCTGTCTTTTTCCATTTAATGTCTTTATCTCTCAAGAGAATAGAAATTAATGTCTTCTTTTATAACAATAACGTTTTCTGTTTCTTCAAAAATTTCTCTTATTGCTGCAAAAACATCCTCAGCTTTTTTTGGACTTGAATTAACACATGCAATACCCATAACACTTCGCTGCCATTTGTCATGAAAATCAAGCTCGGCAATAGAAACATTGAAATGGTTTCTTGATTTTGTAAGGATTGACTGCAGTATGCTCCTTTTCTCCTTAAGGCTTTGTGCGTATGGCATATGCAGTTCAACCCTCCACACTCCCACAACCATTTTTCCCTCCGTTGAATTCAGCCTGGAAGTTTTTTTCTGACAGCAGAAACAAAATTATCGGGATAATATAATATTATAACCTATTTTTCAATTTTTTCCTTCAGGAAGATTTTTAAAACCTCTTCAATTACCTTTTTCAAAGGTATTTTTTTTCTGATGGCAATTGTCCTGCAATCATTATATTCAGGCATAACATTCACTGGTTTCCCTGAAAGATACGCTACCTTTACATTTATATCACCATATCTGGTACTTATCTTTTTCAGTTTTCTCTTTAGAATGGTTCTTTCTTCTTCCCTGTACCTGATGCCGAGTGTCGTTGTCTCCTTGAAAACAATCTCTGAAATTCTTTGCCTCTGGTCAGGATGGCACAGCACTCTTATGAAAAACATCGGCCTTGATTTCTTTGTGATACCTGTAAAGAAACTCACCTCAAGAGCACCTGCCCGATATAAAACGTCCATAAGATGGTCAAAGAGAACCGGGTTCATATCATCAACAGATGTCTCAAGAATCCCGACCCTTTCATAGCCATCCCCGGCATCCTTGCCGTATGAGAACTGTAAAACGTCGGGTAGATCCGTTGACAGCGTTCCTGCTCCATATGAATAACCCTCAAGAAAAAATGATGGTGTATCCCCGTATGCCTCAGCAAGTGTCTTGATAATTGAAATTCCTGTTGGTGTTGTTGATTCAAACGGGATATCACGAATGACAACAGGAATGCCGGAAGCAATCTCAAGTGTTGCAGGCGCAGCATGAGAAATTCCAACTGGAGAAGCAAAAACCCTTGTAATACCGAGAAGGTCAAGAGCAATCACAGAAAAACTAATCTCAACAAGGGCATCTGTCTGTCCGACAGAGTGGAAATGCAGTTTTTCCACTGGTTTTCCGTGAACCTTGCTTTCGGCTTTTGCAAGAGTTTCAAAAACATTCAGAATTTTCTCTTTGAGGCACCTATCCAGTCTGCTTTTCCTGAAAACTGAAACAATCTCCCTGTAAGACCTTTCCTCTTCCTTCCCTTTTACTTTCACAACAAACTGGTTTGCTTTTATTCCATGTGAATGCCCGGCAGGTTTTACAATCTGTCTTATCTCAATGCTGTAGAGAGAAGGGAAATCAATACATCCAAGAAGTTTCCTGGCTTCACCAACATCCACACAACCTGAAAGCGCGGCGGCTATCATATCTCCTGCACAGCCGTTTCTAACATCAAAGTATCCAATCATGAACTATTTTTCTTCCTGATAGATCTGGGCGATGGCATTTTTTACAAAATCAACCTTTATTTCACCTATCCTGAGAGTTACAATCTTCCCCTTGATTTCTTCCACTGTGGCAATTATGCCTCCAATTGTAATTACGCGATCTCCCTTCTTCAGATTATCAAGCATTTCCCTTCGCTGTCTTTCTTTTCTCTGCTGGGGCAAAATCAACAGAAAATAAAAAATAAAGAAGATGAGCAAAAGAGGCAAAATCGCCTGAAACAAAGACGCGCCCTGTGCTGTACTCGGCATATTACTCCTTTCGTTGGTATTTACTCAAAAAATTTTTTTTGAATTCCTGAAATTTTCCCTGTTTGATGCTGCTGCGAATCATTTTCATCAATTCAGACATGAAATAAAGATTATGATATGAATTCAACCGCATCCCGAGCATCTCGTGGGCGTTGAACAGATGTCTGATATACGCCCTGCTGTATGTACTGCACACACGGCAACTGCATTCAGGGTCAAGCGGACCATTTTCATCCTTGCATGCTGCGGCCTTTATGTTAAACTTTCCATTCCAGGTCAGTGTGGTTCCGTTTCTTGCAATTCTTGTAGGCATGGCACAGTCAAAAAAATCAATCCCGAGTTCGCATGCTTCAACAATCTGGTCGGGCATACCCAGTCCCATGAGATAACGAACCTTGTTTCCGGGTATGTTTCTGGAAATAAAATCAACAGTTTTCAGAGTCATCTCCCACGGTTCGCCTATACTCAGTCCCCCGATACCATAACCGTTAAATTCCATTCTCTCAAGACCTTCAATACACCAGATCCTGAGTGAAATGTCTGTCCCTCCCTGAATTATACCCCACAGTTGTTGCTTTTCTGTTGAATGCGCGGCAAGACATCTTTTTGCCCAGACAACAGTTCTGTGGACGCTTATTTTCAGTTCCTCCAGATTATCCCAGATTCTTGGACAATAATCAAGACACATTATTACATCGGCACCTATTTTTTCTTCTATTTCAATAATTTTCTCAGGAGTAAAATAGTGCAGCGCACCGCTTTCTGGATCTTTCAGGATAATTCCATCTTCGTCTTCCCGGGAACAGGGCAAACTGAAAATTTGAAATCCGCCACTGTCTGTCAATGCAAGACCATCCCACTTCATAAACCTGTGAATACCTCCGGAATTTGTGATTATTTCCACCCCTGGTCTAATGAAAAGATGATAAGCATTCAGTATGATTGCCTTGAAGCCCATAGAAAACACCTCTTCAGAAGTGAGAAGTTTTACGCTCGCAGATGTTGCAACAGGCATAAAACATGGCGTTTCAACTGTTCCACGAGATGAAACAAATGTGCATACCCTTGCATTTCCGTCTGTTTTGTTAATCTTAAAGGAAAACATGGTGAAATAAATTTTAGCACAAAAGACCTGTTTAACTAAACTATAATCATCGCGTCGCCGTAGGAATAAAACCTGTATCCTGTTTCAATTGCAGTAAGATAAGCCATGCGCATCAATTCTGTACCACCAAAAGCACACACCATTGATAGATGTGTTGAACCCGGAAGGTGAAAATTTGTTATCATTCTACTGGTGCACCTGAACTGGTAGCCGGGTTCAATGAATAAATCTGTAAATCCTCTGTAGGCAGAAATTCTACCTTCGCTTACTGCACTTTCAATTGCCCTCACACTACTTGTCCCAGCAGCGCAAATTTTTCTTCCATCCCTGATTGCATCATTCATAACCGTAGATGCTTCTTCTGAAATCTCAAAAAATTCGGGTGATAAATGCCGTCTTTCATCTGTCTCCTTTATGATGCGAAGCGACGCATATCCAATATGAAGGGTTATGAACGTAATGATAACTCCCTTATCTTTTAATTGTTTCAGAATATTTTTTGTAAAGTGCAACCCCGCAGTTGGTGCTGCAATTGAACCGTATTTTTCCGCATAGACCGTCTGGTAATCCAGTATATCTTTCTCGTCATCTTTCCTCTTGATGTATGGTGGTATAGGAACTCTGCCGATATTGAAGATTTCTCTGTCATCGGTCGTATCAAATTTCAAAATCCACAGGCCTGTCTCACTCTTACCCAGTACAACAGAGGAAATACCATTGCTGAACAAAATAGATGCGTTCTGCCTGATTTTCCCCCGTATGAGAACCTCCCAGACACCATCGTATTTTTTGTGCAATAAAAGCACCTCAATTTTTCCGCCTGTTTCTTTTTTTCCATAAAGTCGGGCTGGAATTACTTTTGTATTGTTCAGAACAAGGACATCTCCATCTGAGAACAGATTTACAATATTCTTAAACCTTAAATGTTCGATCTCGCCTTTTTGCCGATCTATCACCATCAACCTTGCTTCTCCTTTATCTTTAAGGGGCCTCTGGGCAATTAGTTCCCGCGGAAGTTCAAAGTCAAAAGCTCTGTTGTTCATGGCTTGTAAAAAAGCAGAATTCCAGGATGGGTATAAAGCATATCGTGAATTGTCCAGTTATCGTCAAAACGAAGCAGTCCAAAACCAGCATGATTTGCAAAAATCTTTTTCAGCACAAAACCTTTTTCCTGAATGTAAACAATTTCCCGCTGCATCTGGATGTTTCTGTTTCCAGATGTAAGGAAATACTGCAATTCTCCTATAATCAAATAACAGGTTGAGGGTGCTTTTTCAAGACCTGACTCCTCTATGATATGTACCGAAAACTTTTCGGGATTCACTGGTGGAACCTCAAATATCCACGGGTCTTTTGTGAACACAATCTTTGTGCCCTGAGGAAATTGTTTGTCCACGTATTCTGCTGTTGTAATTCTTATGTCCTTCCCGCACATTAGTTTTGAATAAGCTACAGACTTAACGGAAACAAACATCAAAATTAAAATACACAATGAAATCGCAAAAAGTTTTATCTTCTTTTTTTGTATCTGAAAAAATTCATCAAGAAGAGAACCCGTGCTCAAACATAAAAAGGGAAGTGCTATCAAATAGTATCTGGCATACTTGAAACCTCCAGCAACAAGAAGTGGTACAATCGCCAGGACTAAAGCTGTGAGAATTATCCTGTCTTCAAAAATTCGCCTCTTTGCAAGGAAGTACACTGAAGGAACAAACAAAAACAGAAGTAACCATGAACCAACCCAGAGTGCCCTGAAAAAGTCAATCATAGAACTGACATGATTGAAGATGGCAGAAAAACCAACTCCTCTTGCCGATGCCTGATATAAAATGTCTCTCTTGAATTCATCAAACGCAATCACAGAATAGGGGGTCGTTATCAAGAAACCAGCAAGAAACAGAAAAAACAATGCTCCGATATCAAAGATAGATCTCACAGGAGATTTTTTACAGGTTCCATAGTACACAAAGGGTAGCAGAAATATAAGTATTCCCGCAGGATATTTTGTTCCTGCTGCGATTCCTGAAACAAAGGCAGAAGCCACAATATAAGAAAATCTACCCCTCTTCACAGACAGAGCAGTCAGGAAAAGGAAAACTGTAATCCAGAAAACCATAGGAACATCAACTGTCATATAGTGGCTGTTTATTGCGTATAAAGGGCAGAACCCGAGACATGCGGTTGAAAAGATAGCACCATATTTCCCGCACAGTATCAGGGCAGCGTCGTAAAAAAAAATCAGCCCCAAAATAGCCATCAATACAGTTGTCATTCTGCCTGTAAGATAGATTTTTGCCATTTCCTCTGGATTCTGGAAATAATAAGAGGCATCGGGCTTTATGACTATCAGGCCTGTTTCAGAAATGACCTTCAACACAGCTGCAACAAGGTATATTTGACAGGAAGGATACTCAAAAAAGTGCGG
Organism: Vermiphilus sp.; assembly: GCA_020722805.1. Taxonomy (GTDB): domain Bacteria; phylum Ratteibacteria; class UBA8468; order B48-G9; family DTJG01; genus DTJG01. The sequence continues at coordinate 42,543 of DYKA01000001.1, read as the reverse complement.
ATTGAAATCAAACCTTTCCGGACTCATTGAGATGATACTCTTCAGAATATTTTGCTCATCAGGATGAAATGAACGAATTGCATTAAAGCGCGACCTCGGCAGTTTTTCAGGGAGGTTCTCTCTGGAGATTTCCCAGCCGCGTTTAAGATACTCCCGGGAAATATTTATATCTCCGACATAAAATTTCTTTGCCCCTTCTGAAGGCAATCCCCATCTGATTCCAGTAAGATATAAGAAACCTGAAAACAAAACAATAATCAGTAAAGGATAAGGCGTTTTTTTCATCTTTTGAACCGTATCTTTAACAAATCAAGAAACATATAAATAGAATCCCTGAAAAATCTTACAGTTGTATTTTTTGAGTTCATCCAGACAACCCCGGTTTCCTTAACTTTGTATCCATTTTTCAGTGCATTGTACAGGATTTCAACATCAAAAGTAAATCCTCTGTGTTTCATATTCAGAAAAAGAGACCTTGCAACATCTGTTTTGAAAAGTTTGAATCCGCACTGGGTATCCGAAAACGGAAGTCCCAGGATTTTTCTGACAAGAAACTGAAAAACCCAGCCAGAAAATCTTCTGTGCCATGGCTGCGGAACAGGAATTGATGATTCCTTTTTTTTCCTTGAACCGATTACGATGTCATATCCGTTCTGCAAATAGATTTTCATCTTTTCCAGTTCGACTATGGGAGTTGAAAGGTCAGCATCAGTAAAGAGCGTTATATCTCCTGTTGAAGCAAGAACACCTGACCTGACGGCAGCCCCCTTGCCCATGTTTTTTTTGTGAGAAATTAATCTGATGTTGCCGAGTTTTTTTAAGATTATTAACATCAGATTTGCCGTTGAATCAGTGCTGCCGTCATCCACGACAATAATCTCAAAATGATAGCCCTGATTTTTCAGGTAGTCATGTATGATATGAATTGTCTTTTCAATCCTCCTTTCCTCATTGTATGCAGGAATCACTACGGAAATTTCTAAATTCTTGTCCATGACTTGATCACTGTCTGCATGTAAAGCTTCAGGTACGGAAAACTTTTTGTTATTTTGAATTTTGATTTCCCTTTTTTTCTTCCTTTCCAGAAGGTTGGAACATCACAAATCTTGCAACCCCTGAAATAGAAATTTAATGCAATCTCCATTGAAACAGCAAAGCCCTTTTCTCTTAAATGAATATTCCGAAGAATCCTCAGTCGGTACAGTTTGAAAGCATTTGAGATATCTCTTGTTGGAATTCCCGTAAGAAAATGCAAGGACAGGCAGACGAATTTTGAAAAAAATCCCTGCAGTTTTGGTCCTCCTGTTTTCCCTGCATTTTTCATATAGCGGCACCCACAAACAAGGTCGTATCCTGCCTTTGCTTTTTCAATCATAAAAGGTATTGTTTTCGGGTCATCGCATCCATCAGCCATAACAGGGACAACAAATTCACCTGAGGCACTTTCAAAACCTGTTTTCAATGCAGCGGCAAATCCTGCAGATTCTTTATTGTGAACAAGTTTCACTTCCTGATGCTCCTCGGAAATTTTTTCAACGATTGAAGGGGTCGCATCGCTGGAATGGTCGTTAACAACAATAATCTCAGAGCAGCTTATATCCACAAATAGCAAAATGCTGTCAATCGTTGAAGCAATAAGGTCCTGTTCATTTCTTGCCGGGATGATAATACTCAAGAAACATTGTTTTTTCATACAAGTTTCTTCTTTCTTAACTCTCTCATTACACGGCCAAATCTGTCATCCGCATGCACAGAATCAGACCATTTCAACAGTTCTGACATACCCTTTTTGAAGGATGTGTCTGCCCTGAATCCAAGAATTTTTCTTATTTTCTTTACATCTGCAAAGCAGTGTCTTACATCTCCTTTTCTGAATCTATAAGTAATGAGGGGTCTTATTTTCTTTCCTGATAATCTAATAAGAACTTGAGCCACCTCAAGAATGCTGACTGGTTTTCCTGTCCCGACATTAAAACAATGATAGTTTGCCTTTTCGCTTTCAAGGGCAAGAATGTTTGCTCTGATAACATCTCCAACCCAGATAAAATCCCTTGTTTGAAGTCCATCCTCAAATATAACAGGAGGGTTGTTGTTTTTTATCCTGCTGATGAATATCGCAGTAACTCCAGTATACGGATTGCTCAACGACTGATGAGGTCCATAGACATTAAAAAACCTCAGAGAAACAACTGGAATTCCATATATCCTTCCAACAAGTAGACACATCTCTTCCTGTTCTTTCTTGGTAATTGCATATATAGAATTAGCATCAAGAGAAGCATTTTCATCTGTTGGCACTGAAAGTGCAACCTTTCCGCAGGAAGGACATTTTATTTCCCAGTATTCAGTTTCTTTTACTGGTGTGCCTTCGGAAAGATTCCTTAACTCAGGTTTAAAAACCCCACATTTTTTGCACCTTGCCATGCCCTCACCATAACTGCTCATTGACGCAGCCACGATTATCTTTTTCACGTGGTGCCGGCTGTTGACAAGAATGTCAAAAAGATTGGCAGTGCCGCAAATGTTCGTATTTACATATTTTGAAATCTGATACTGGGATTGTCCCACCCCAACTGCAGACGCAAAATGTAAGATATAGTCGCTATCACACACTGCTTCTTTTAACTTTTCGTAATTTCTCACATCTCCCCTGATAAAATCAACACTTCTACTGAGATATTCTGGAATCCTCTTACTGGGGTGAACCTGTTCATCAAGATTGTCAAAAACAATAACCCTGTAATTTCTTTCAAGGAGCGCATTACAGAGATGGCTTCCTATAAATCCCGCACCGCCGGTAACAAGCACCTTTTTCATTTTTTCTCCAGGTAATGGTTCAAAGTTCTTCTGAGGCCCTCATCAAGATTTACAACTGGAGACCATCCAAGAATTTTTCTTGCGAGTGTAATATCAGGCCTTCTCTGTTTAGGGTCATCAGGCAACGGGTCAAGAAATTCACATGATAGGTTCAATCCTGTGATACTGTTGATTTTTTCAGCAAGTTCAATGATTGTAAATTCATCGGGGTTGCCGAGGTTTACAGGAAGATGATAATCAGTTTCTACCAGAACCAAAAAAGCTGAAATCAGATCATCCACATAACAGAAACTCCTTGTCTGTTTTCCATCTCCATATATCGTAAAAGGTTTTCCAAGCATGGCCTGTGAAATAAAATTCGGTATAACCCTGCCATCATCAAGACGCATTCTCGGCCCGTATGTATTAAAAATCCTCGGAAGATATGTCTTAAGCCCGTACAACCTGTGATAAGCCATGACCAGCGCCTCACCGTATCTCTTCCCTTCATCATATACTGACCTTGGACCAACAGGATTAACATTTCCCCAGTAGGTCTCTTTCTGCGGACTTATCAAAGGATCTCCATAAACCTCAGATGTGGATGAGAAAAGCAGTTTTGCCTTTGCTCTTTTTGCAAGATTGAGACATTGTTCTGTCCCGATGGAGTTTACACGAAGTGTTTCAACAGGGAAACGTATGTAATCCTGCGGGGATGCCGGACTTGCAAGATGAAAAATTATGTCAGGCACGAAAGGAAGATGTTTTTCAATTTCATCGTGAGTAATATCCACCTCAATAAATCTGAAATTGGGCATATTCAGTAAGTGCTCAATGTTCTTACGAGAACCAGTAATCAGATTATCAACACACAGAACTGAATCTCCCCTGCACACCAGTGCATCGCACAGATGGCTGCCAAGAAAACCTGCCCCTCCTGTTATGACAGTGTTCATACCCTTCTCCCGATTCCTGAGTAAGTAAATCCAATACTTTTAAGATATCTTGCATCAAGAAAATTTCTTCCATCTATGATATAAGGCGTCCTCATCAGCCGCAGAATCTTCTTAAAATCCAAATTTTTGAACTCATCCCACTCTGTTGCGAATATCAGAAGATGACTGCCTTCCGCAGTGTCGTAAACATCTTTTCCATAGTGTATATCAGGAATCAATCTTTTCATGTTTTCCATAGCCCTGGGATCATAACACTTCACCACACATCCTTCGTCCAGAAGCAATTGAATTATTCCTATTGAGGGACTTTCTCTGATATCGTCTGTTCCAGGCTTAAAAGATAACCCGAGAATCCCGACCACTTTTTCTCTCAAATTCCATAAAAGATCTCTTGCCTTCTTGATAACAATATTTTTCTGCTGGTTGTTTATCTTTTCAACTTCTTTCAAAAGCCCAAACTCATAACCCAGTTCCTCTGCAATAGAGATAAATGCTCTTATGTCTTTAGGGAAACAGGACCCACCATAGCCAATTCCTGCCCTGAGAAAATCCTTTCCTATTCTCCTGTCTGCACCCATACCTTCTGCTATCATTTCAACATCTGCTCCGACCTTTTCACATATTTGAGAAATTGCATTTATATATGATATTTTCATGGAAAGAAAAGAATTTGAAGCGTGTTTAATAATTTCTGCACTTTTCACATCAGTAAAAATTATGGGTGCTTTTATCGGTCTGTAGAGTTCTTTGAATATGTGCTGTGCCCTTTTATTTTCCACCCCGACAATTATCCTGTCAGGATGGAAAAAATCTCTTATAGCATTCCCTTCTCTCAAAAATTCAGGGTTTGCAGCAAGATCAAAATTGACCCCTGTGGGAGCAACAAGTTCTATTGTTCTTTTTACCCACTGACCCGTCAAAACAGGTACAGTGCTTTTTTCAACTATCAATCTATAATTGTTCATTTTGGATTTTTCATTCTTGATTTTGTTAAGTGATTCTGCTATTTGTATTGATGCCTGTTCAACATAAGAAAGATCTGCCCTTCCATCCAGATTTGAGGGAGTGCCAACACAAATAAAAATAATTTCAGATGAGCTCACCAGTTCATCCATTGAGTGCGAAAATCGGAGGTTTTTGTCTGTTGTCTGTTTTTTGACAAGTTCTTCAAGTCCCGGTTCGTAAAAAGGTACAATGCATTTTTTGAGTTTCTCTATCTTTGTGATATCGCTGTCAACACATATCACCCTATTGCCCAGTTTTGCAAAACAGGCACCTGTAACAAGACCAACATGACCTGTTCCAATAATACCAATTTTCCTCATGTGTTTTCCTTTATCCACTCAATCAGTTTTTTTATTCCATGCTGTTTTGTTATTCTTGGTTTCCATGCTGTTGCTTTCTTCAGGTTTGTATTATCACTGATGAAAACCTTCTGATCTCCTGGTCTCCAGCTTTTGAAATCCACTTCTATTTTCTTACCGAGTATTTCTTCCATGTACTGAATCAACTCAAGAAGTGAAAACGAGTTTCTTACACCTCCACCCACATTAAAAATCCTGCCACAGCACTTATTCTGATTCTTCAATACCCGTAGATATGCATCCATAAGGTCGTCAATGTAAAGTATATCCCTCACCTGTTTGCCATCGCCATAGATTGTGATTGTTTTCTCTGCCATTGCCTGATTGATAAAATGTACAACCCAGCCTTGATCCGCATTACCGTGCTGATAAGGTCCGTAGATGCACGACTGTCTGAATACCACTGTTTTCAAACCATATATCCTGTGGTAATCCCTTACATACTGGTCTGCCGAACCTTTTGAACATCCGTATGGTGAATAAAAATCCAGTGGTTCATCTTCAGTGATACCATTGGTTCTGTCAGCAAGAACGTATCTGGTCTTGAGTTCTTTGAGTTTTAAGCCGGAAAGATCCCCATAGACCTTGTTTGTTGAAGCATACAGGAAAAATGCATCTTTTGCGTATTTTCTGCACGTTTCAAGAAGATATAACGTTCCCATGGCATTTACTTCAAAATCTTCAACAGGCTCTTCAACAGAGGTTGTAACGGCGACCTGTGCTGCAAGATGAAAAACGCAATCAGCACCTGAAACAGCCGTTTTCAACAGCCTTACATCTCTTATATCACCACGGATAAACTCAAGATTCCTGAAGTTTTGCCTGAGGAGAAAATCAATATTGTTACTCGCACCCTTCCTTGAGAGATTATCATAAACAATAACCGCGCTGTCAGAATTCTTCACAAACTTCAGCGCAAGATTTGTGCCGATAAAACCTGCACCACCAGTAATAAGTATCTTTTTCATTTCCTTTATATTATAACATCAATACCCTGTATCCTGAGCAAAATTCATAAGTTAGGAAGTTCATAATTTTTTTCGACATATTGCAACCACTGAATCGTCTCCACAGAATATCTTAAGAAATAAGTACAGAAAAGTCAGTACCATATCAACCGGACCATGTTTCAGGAAAAAGCAGGGCAGGTCATTGGTGCGAAAAACACTGACAGTGTCAAACCCGCTCAAGGAACAGATTTTTCTCAATGAACACTCATTGAAATGAAATATCTGCGCAGGTATGTGAAGAATTACCCTTGATTTTCTTGTAAATCTCAAGAAGCAAGCAATATGAAAAAGCCTCGGTGGATGTCTGGGTGTCTTGATTATCAAAACCCCGCTGGATTTTATGATTCTTCTTATCTCTCTCAAATAATTTACTGGATTTTCAAGATGGGCAATAACATCAAAAAGACTAACAACATCAAACTGTTCTGATTGAAACCCGGATTCAGCAAGATCTCCCGGAATAACATTGAGATTTTTCTTTCTGCAGTAATCTACGGCAGCAGTCGAAATATCCATCCCTGTCGCCTGCCAGCGATTTTCCTTCGCAATGTCAAGAAATATGCCTGCCCCACAACCAACATCAAGGTAATTACCCTCCGGCAGTTCAACGAATTTTTCAATCTTTCTCAAAATTTTTTTTAGATACCTTTTTCTCTTTTGAAATGGTTTGATATACCAGCGGCAGAAATAATCCTCATCGTACAGGAATCGGCTGGCTTTGTGTCCACAAAAAATGACCCCGCATTTTTTGCATCTGAATGCATGATAGATTGTCTCACTCCATATTCTGCCAGAATAATAGCCACATATCGGGCAGTCTAAAATCTGTATCTTATCAGTGTCCATATCGCAACCAGCCCATCCTTCCATCTGATTTTTTTCCCTTCTTTTATACTACGTGGTATGTACGCAATTGGAACCTCATATATCCTGATTTTTCTTTTTGCAATCTTCGCAGTTATTTCCGGACAGAATTCAAATCCCCTGCATCTGAGTTTTATACTTCTGAGAACATCAGCCCTAAACATTTTATAACAGGTGGGCTCATCGGTGATTGATGTTCTGTAAAGAAGATTGGTAAGAAAAGAAAGAAACCTTCCGCCAATATAGAAAGAAAAAGAAGATACTGGATTTTTTCCCAGTACCCTTGAACCATAAACAACATCGGACTTACCCTGCCTTATTGGGTCTATCAACCGAAGATAATCCATTGGTTCATATTCAAGATCCGCATCCTGTATCACAACAACATCTCCTGTGATTTCGTTGATTGCCCTTCTGATAGCAGATCCCTTGCCCATGTTCTCCGGTTGAAAAATAACCTTTATCCGGGGATCTTTTTGTTCAAGAATTCTCTCAAGAATCTGTCTTGTTCCATCTGTGCTGCCATCATCAACAATAATAATTTCCTTATCAATGGGTACAGCATTAACCTTTTCAATAACTTTTTCAATGGTATTTTTCTCATTATAAACAGGGATAATCACAGAAACTTTCATTGATTTATTCCCCTTATACGTTCATAAAGCCAGAAAAGCCCCTGACACGAAAACAGGATAATAAGTGGTTCAATTGCAAATCTGTATCTTATTGAAGCAAGAAAAACCATATGGAAAATCGTAAAGAAAACAATTATGCTCATCAGAAACAGTTTCTTTTGATTCAGGGGCGGAGTAAATAGCCCCATCACAAAAAACGGAAGCAACATTCCAAAACTCAGTACGCTGATAAGACGGTAAAGAAAGCCGCTATATTCAGATGCGTTTGGCACAACATTCCAGAATCTGAAAAATTTCCATACCATCAGATGGATGAATCTTTCAGGATCCTGTTTTATGCAGTCAATTGTAAGTTTATAAAAAATGCCGTCTCTTCTTGTCTCTTCAACCTGCCACAAACCTTCTGGAAAATACCTACACGGTCCGCCATCTGAATACGGATTGTTCCCTTCCCAGAAGACAGCGCCTCCCATGGTTGTTCCAGGTATAAACCTGCCGAAAACAACAAAATTTCTTATAATCCACGGGGAAAGAGCCAGAACAAAACCCGCTGCAATAAAGAGAACTTTCAGCAATCTTACTCTGTATGAACCTGCGGTAAAAAAAACAGGAACAAGTGCAAAAGGGAAAAAAAGCTCCATTGTTGGTCTGCATAAACCGGCAAGCCCTGTCATAAAACCAGGCACAATCCCGTACCTGGGTGGAATTCCGGATTCAAAAATCTTGAGGAATGAAAAAATAGATATCACAACAAGAAATACAAAAAGCGTCTCAGTTAAAAGAAACCCTGAATAAAAAATTGAGAAGGGATAAATACACCAGACAATCGCTGCAAGAAACGATACCTTTTCACTGAATATTTTTCTTCCAAGAAGGTAGATAAGAATAGATGTTGCTGAAGAAATAGCGGCCTGGATGACTCTTATACCTGTTATCCGGATGCCCAGCCTAACAAGGATTGCAATAAACAGAGGATAGGCGGGAGGTCTGTACGCTTTTAATGTTTCTGATACTATCAATCCCTTACCGGAAATAAAATTACTCACCATTTTCCAGTATTCATACTCATCATCAAAATAAAAATGCGGGCCAAGCGAAAAAAGAAATCCAATCCTGATTAAAAACCCTGTGAGAAATAGAATAAAAATTACCTTGAAAAAAGATTTGCCCGCCATAGTTTTACCCTGAAAGCAAAAAGGGAATTGTGTCCGTAAACACCGATTCTCGGAAGCGAATATAAATCATGCTTGCCTTTCCAGTTTGTGATGACTGCTCCAAGATAGCCCGCATTTTTGACGGCCTCCCTGACTTTTTCGTTCTGAATTCCATATGGATAACAGAAAAAATCAATTCTCTGACCTATGTTTTTTTCAATAAATTTTTTTGACCCGAATATCTCGTTCCACGCATCCTTCCTTGAAAGTTCAGTTAATTTCGGATGGGTAAGCGTATGTGAACCAAAGTCAACGCCTGCTTTCAGCATATCCTGAACCTCCTTCCATTTGAGATATCTGTCTTTTTCCCTGTCTTTGTATTTTTCATGAATCTTTTCTGTTCCAATACTGTGGGCAATGAGAAATATCGTCGGTTTTATTCCGTACTTTTTCATAATCGGAAACGCTACAAGAAAATTATCCGCAAAACCATCGTCAAATGTAATACAGAAAACCTTTCCTGAATCTTTCTCTCTGACATACTGGCGCAGGGAAACAGGTTCGTATCCTTTTCTCAACAGGAATCTTATCTGGAACTCAAACATTTCTGCTGAAACGCTCAACGCATCATTAACATACCAGGAATTTATTCTATGATAGGCAAGAATCATTTCAGTGCCTTTATCCTTTTGAGTCTATACCTGAGAATGAGAAATATCATTTTCATGCCAAGGATAAACGATTTCCTGAAACTGCCTGTTACAGAAGATTTTCCTATCCTCGGCTTATAGTTTACAGGAATTTCAATAAACCGCACCCCAGACTTTGCCACAAGCAACGTTAATTCAGGACCAAAATGCTGGGTTCCTATGGTAAAATGCGGCCTTATCCTTTCATATAGATTCCTCTTTATCAACCTCATTGTACAGCCAACATCAGTAAGTGTTGTTGTGTTATATAAAAATTCAAGTAGCTTTGCTGTAGCCCAGTTTCCCCATTTCAGGAAAATGCCCATGTTAGCGCCTTCCCATATCAACTCTCTTGTTGTCCTTGTTCCCAGTACGTATTCAAAATCATCTGAATAAGCAAGCAGTTTAATAACATCCCTCCCAGAAAAAGTCCCATCTGGTTCTGAAATAATAAGGTAATCTCCTGTGGCTTCTTCAAGCCCCTTCCATATAGCATATCCATAACCCTGTCTTTTTTCATAAACAAGGCGTGCCTTTGTTTTCTTCACCTCTTCATCAGTACCTTCTGCAGCATTATTGTTAACGACAATAATTTCATCAACAAAACCAGACGCAAAAAAGTCTTCAATCGCAGTCCTGATTGAATCCTTTTCGTTGTAGGTGGGAAAAATCACACTGATCTTTTTATTCCTCCACATTTTTCTCTCCTAATACAACATTATGCGCCATAAATAAATTTAAGACAGGAATCATTTCAAGCCCCTTTTCCACACCAGAAAATAAACCAAGCAACCATGAGGGGATAAAATCAGGAACAAATCCTGTCTTACGGGCAACGATAATCCTGAAACTATTAAGTTCCATCTGCCTGACTATCTCTGCGCACAGAAAAAGATGTTCTCTTCCTGTATCCTGAGGAACCTTTCGCATGATAATCTTCCAGTATGGATTAAGTGGATTGTGGTCCCAGACCAGAAAATAGCCCCCTGGCTTCAAGATCCTTGATGCCTCGCGAAAAACATCCTGAAAATCGTGTTCAATATGATGTAAACTCGCAATGCATATTGCTCCGTCAAAGGTATCATCAGGAAAAGGTAAATCTCTGGCATCTGCCACAAAAACCTTTCCGTCTTCATTCAGCCGTTGAGATGCTTTTTCAACCATTTTTTCTGACCTGTCTATCCCATAAACATCAAAACCATGCACAACAAGCCGCTCCATCAAAACACCGGTTCCACAGCCGATATCAATAATTTTTCTCTTATGAGCGAAATATTTTTTGATAAACAGGACCCTTTTTTTGAGGTAATATTCAACGATATGTCTTGAAAAGATTTCATCATAAAAATCTGCCACTCGGTCAAAATCAGCGTTCATCGGAAAATCGCTTTCTCTTTAATAATTCTGTTATAAAGTACACTGAAAATATAAGAAGGATACCCATCAAGGGAAATCTGTATCTTATTGCTGTTCTTATTAATATCAAAACCCCTGAATAGACAATCACAATGCCATAAAAAATGAAGAAGTATCTCCATCTTCTTGCGGTCAGCAGCATCCCACAGAAACCAAAGATTATCAAAGGAGTTTCAGAAAATAAACCAATCAACTGGTGTTTGATATTGTAGTTTTCACCCGGCCCTGATATCGTGTGCGGGAAAAAACGCCAGAAACGAATACACCTGTCTGCAACCAACCTGATATATGTGAAAGGATGTTTTCTTATGAAATCAAGAGCCATACTGTAAAACTTTTTGTCTGTCTCAACCTCAGAAAGACCTTTGAATTCCTCAATGTTCTCAGCATGATAAAAACCTGATGCCTGAGATAGAGAAAACTCATTGTTGGCTATATAAAAGACAACCCCACCCTCTGTTGAAATAAGTACAAAAGCATTATGAATAATCCAGTTTCGCACAACCCACGGTACGATTACCATCAAGCCAAGTAAAAAAACAATGGACTTCTTGAGTACGTTCTTATCCAGAAGCAGAAAATAGGCCACGGGTACCAAAGGGAAAAGAACAAGAATTGCTGACCTGCACAAAACCGCTACCCCAAAAATAATTCCTGCGAAAAGGGAAAAACCAATCTTTCTATCAAAGGAAATAAAAACAATATAAACGAAAAGAAGAAGAAGAAAAGCTGTAAGTGTTTCTGGAGCGAGATACCCTGTCCAGAAGATTGAAGCAGGGTATATTGCATAAAGCAAGGCAGCGAAAATAGAATGCTTTTCTGACATAAAAAGTTTTGAAATAAAATAAATCAGCAAACATGTAAAAGAACTAACAATAGCCAGACAGATTTTCGCTGCAAGATAACTATGGCCGAATATTTTGTAAACCAGTGCAAGAAATATCGGAAACACAGGCGCCCTCCATGAAAAATAAGCGGGACCATCAGGGAAATAAGGATTGTTCACCCAGTAGCCCTGACCAGATGCTAATTTCCAGCCGAGTTCATCCCACCAGTCGTCCCAGACATCCACAGTATTATCAAGAGTGGATATGAAAGCAATCCTCAGAAACAATGCAAGGAGAAAAATCCCAGTCAGATAGATTAAGAACTTTTTCTTTTCCATATCAACATAACTGGATTTGGATGGCACCAGTCATAGGGTATAGATTCAGGATGCCTGAATGCCAGTCCCAAAAATCCTGGTTCCTTTCTGAACTCTCTGACAATTTCATAATCAGATAGAAGTTTCTTAATATCCTCAAGCGAGCCACCCCTCACCCACTGATATTCACTTACGACAAAATACTCTGAATTCCTGACTATTTCTTCTGCTGCACCAATCATTATATTATATTTCAAAAATTGAAATGGTGGCGTTCTCCATGGAGAAGGTGCTTCAAAGAGCCCGATTTTTGAACCATCTGGAATATTACTATTAATCCATGCTCCGACGTATGTCCTTATATTCTCGCTGCAAAATAAACTCACATACGACAACGAAAGGATAAATGTCCACAGTATTCCAGCGCAGACCAGTATTTTTGAAAATTGTTTTCTTAATCTCAGCATACCTAAAATTATAATAAGAAAAATATAGGGATAAATTACGAATGCATAGTGGACCCATCTTCCTGTTGAAGGACCAAAATAAACAAACCCTAATAGAATACTCAAAAAAATCAACATAAATTTTCTATCTGGTTTCAACAAGAAACAAGTGAAAAGAGAAATCAAGAAAATAAGCCAGATTCCTGTGCCAAGCCCATATCTGAGAGATGTCATTGCAAAATATCCAAGATTACCAAAACTAAAAGAACCTTTCCAGTATGATTGAATGTATGAGATTTCATTGATAAATTCCCTGAAGGAAATTAAAACATATGGATTGGTCACGAGATAGGAAAAGAAAAAACAAAAAAGTGATATTGATATATTTTTGAGCAAATTTCTGAAATCTGGTGAAATATAAAAAACCACGAAAATAAGAGTTAGAAAAACATATCCATAGGAAAGGATGCTACCCATTGATAACCCGGAAAATAAAGAAGCAAGAATCAGCCACTTTGATTTTTTCTCATCCATAAATCTGAGAGCAAAATAAATGGCACTGATAACCCACAGTATGCCGTAGCAATAGGGTTTAAGATAATGAGACCATATGACGAAAACAGGAGCAGTTGCGAATAATACAGCCATCAGAAAAGAGATGTTTTCATCTCTCAAGATATAAAAAGAAAGGAAATAGAAAACCACAACAGAAAAAAGAAAAAAAAGTCCACCCAAACATCTTGAAACTGTATAAAGACGGCCGATTTTATCAGGATTCATAAAGTAATAGGTAATGTCCTTCTGCACTTCAGCAATTCCAAGGGAAGAACAGAGTTTCAGAAAACCCCCAACAGGATAAAGATATGCACCACCGTATTCAAAAAAGTGCGGATTAAAATCAAGTCTTGAAGGATTCATCCTGCTTAAACTTACAAGAACCGCCTGTTCATCTGCCCCATAGGACCTGATAAGATAACTTCTCATTGAATTTATGATTTCCCTTGAGACCAGCAACCTTTTGCCGTCAATTTTGACTTCAATTTTTTTCATCGGATTATAATCATACCAATAAGGTGCCCCGTAAAATGCCAGCATCTCTCGTATTTCTGTATGAGTATCACGCATTAAATCAGAAAGACCTTCAATCGTACTCCTATCACCGAATACCAGGATGATGCGACCTTTTTCAGGGATACCCCAGTTTATCCCTGCAAAATGAAAAAAACCAGTAATAACTACGAGAAATAACAGGTAAAGTATCCTTTTCTTATGCATTTAGCCTGTACCTCATGATTGTAAATATTGCCCTGAAACCATCCTTCCATCCTATCTTCTTGCCTTTTTTTCTCGGATTATAGGAAACAGGAATTTCTTTAATTTTGTAACCGCGCTTCAGGATTTTACAGGTTATCTCAGGCTCTATTTCAAATCCCCTGGACTTCAATTGTAATTCCAGTAAAATCTTTCGCGAACACAGTTTATAGCAGGTTTCCATATCCGTTAGAGTGGCTCTATAGAAAACATTTGTCAGATGCGTCAGAAACCTGTTTGCAAGATAGTTCATAAAAGGAAACTCATTCCTTGTTAGGAATCTTGAGCCATAGATTACTTCGTGTCTCTCATCTACTGCCTCAACGAGTTTTGTTATATCAGATACATTCAGTTCAAGATCAGCATCCTGAATTACAACATAATCGCCTGTAGCAAACTCTATTCCTGTCCTCACTGCGCAACCTTTTCCTCTGTTTTCTGGTTGCAATATAACACATATGTTTTTGTTTTTTGAAGAGATTTCTTTGAGAATCTGACGGGTATTGTCGGTTGAGCCATCATCAATAACGATAATTTCTTTGTCCAGCGGCAGGGATGAAACCCTCTCCAGAACTTCAACTATTGTGTCTTTTTCATTATAAACCGGTATCAGCACTGAAATTTTCATAGGATTATCATATTATACTATTCAGGATTTGAAAAACATAATCTTGCATGTCAGGACTGGCTTATCCTGTACATGCAAAAAACATAAATGGGTTCACTGATTATTTACTATTTGTGATAAAATATTATTATATGCTGGAATCCATCATTTTAGGACTACTGCAGGGAATTACTGAATTTTTACCGGTAAGCAGTTCTGGACATCTCCTGTATGCAGGTACTGTTTTCATGCATCAGTCATATAACCTGCCACTGGTGATATCTGCCCATGTCGGAACAATGCTGGCGCTCCTGATTTTTTTCAGAAGGCGCATAAAAAGAATGGTTCTTGCAGTACTTCAATTCAAAAATAATGAATATTCTTATGAATGGAAACTGTGGTATTACCTGATTGTTGCTTCAATACCCGCTGCACTGGCAGGGCTTTTTCTTGAATCTCGCATTGAAAAGATATCTGGTATTTATCTCCTCGGTTTTTGCTGGATAATAAATGGCCTGATTTTGATTATCGGCGAGATTATGTCCAGACAGAGGAAAGAATCACCTGTCAACGTTTTTTCTTCATTAATTATAGGTATATTTCAGGCAATTGCGATACTTCCTGGAATTTCAAGGTCTGGAAGCACCATAACTGCCGCAAGAAACACAGGACTTAATTCTGAAGCAGCGTTTGAGTTTTCTTTTCTTCTTGGAATTATTGCAATATCAGGTGGATTTTTACTTGAGATAGTGAAAAAACCATCTGGCTTTACTCACCTGTGTCTTGTCAGCGGAATCACAGCAATGATTTTTGGGTATTTTTCACTCATCGTGCTTTTGAAAGCAATCCGCTCAAACAAAATGAAACTATTTGGCATTTACACAATAATCTCTGGCATTGTGGCAATATTGAAACAGATATGAAACAACAAAAGGTTCGGATACTGTCAAAAAAGATTTACAACAATAGATACGTTGACATGTGGCTTGAAAATAGGTTCTCTGAAGTTCCGGAACCAGGACAATTTGTACATATCTTTACAGGAAGTACTTTTCTCCGCAGACCATTTTCAATAGGAACCTGTACTGAAAAAGATTTCAGAATTTTATTTCAGATAAAAGGTGCCGGCACAAGAAAACTTGCAGATATGGAAACAGGATGTGAACTTGATATTATCGGTCCCCTGGGAAATCATTTCCCTGTCAGAGACAATCTCAATGAAATATATGTTGTCGCAGGTGGAATTGGGATTGCACCGCTTCTTTTCCTTTCATCCTCGCTACTTGAAAAGAAAAAAAGGTTTAAGTTTTTTTATGGAGCAAGAACAAAATCTGATTTACTTGATTTTCTTATGCCTGATGGAGATTATGAAAAAATATTTTCTACTGATGATGGCAGCTATGGAGAAAAAGGCACAATTGTTGAAATGCTGAAAAACCGACTTCATTCAAAAAAACCCGATGTAGTCTTTTCATCGGGTCCGTACCTGATGCTGAAAGAAATCAGCAGTGTTTGCAGCAGGTATGATATCCCGGCGTATGTTTCTCTTGAGAATATTATGTTCTGCGGACTTGGCGTCTGTCAGGGTTGTGTAATTGACGCAAAGAACGGCTATCAAAGGGTCTGCAGGGATGGACCTGTTTTCAACCACAAAGATGTCATATGGCAGAAAAAACCATTGATTTAAGAGTGAAAATCAGCAGGCTCTGGCTGGATACACCTATCATACCTGCAAGCGGAGTTTTTGGATATGGGGATGAACTTGTTGATACTATTGATTACAGGTTCCTCGGAGCGATAGTAACAAAAACCCTTACCTGGACGGAAACACCGGGTAATCCCCAACCGAGAATATGGGAACTGGAAAACGGTTTGATGAACAGCATAGGGCTTCAGAATATCGGAGTAAAACGTTTCTGTGAAGAAAAATTGCCACAACTTAGAAGAATGGGAAAACCCGTAATAGTAAGTGTGGGAGGATGGAAACTGGATGATATTGCAAAAAGTATTAAGATACTGGACAATCAACAGGGAATCTCAGCATTTGAACTTAATCTTTCTTGTCCCAATATCAAAACAAAACAGATCACGGCTGAAAATTCTGCTTCTGTTTTTAAGGCAGTAAAGGCCATCAGAAAATTAACACGAAAAACACTGATAGCAAAACTGAGCCCGAATGTAGCAGATATATGCGAAACAGGGAAAGCGGCTGAAGAGGCAGGTGCGGATATATTGTGCGCTGGAAATACATTTAAGGGGTTGTATTATGACTGGCGTCTTGAAAAATTTTATACAGGTGGCATATCAGGAAGCATGATATTCCCTATGGTATGCAGAGGTGTTTTTGAACTTTATAAAAAAACCTCAATCCCGATAATAGGTCTTGGCGGGATAAATTCCGAAAAAAGGGCCCTTGAAATGGTTTTTGCTGGAGCCTCAGCAATAGGGATTGGAACACATCTTGTCATAATGCCGAACCTTGCAGAAAGAATTTATAAATTTTTCATTGAGTATTTGAAGAAACTGAATAAATCCAGATTGTCTTCCATCGTGGGCATGAAGAATGAAAAAGAATAAGACTTATGGAAATATTTTTTTTCAAAACCTGCTTAAAATATGTCTTCTGATTTTTCTCTTCTTAAGACCATTTTTTGATGGATTTTCACACCCTGATTTTAACCATATCAGCAGCATAATTCTGTTTACCATTCTGATAATTTCCATTGTTGTATTCAGAAATAATCTGAGCTTTTCTCAAGCCCAGATTGCCTTCTTCTCATTTATTGTTATCTGTGGTTTTTTTCTCCTTTTATGGCCCATGTGGTTCAAAACTGTAAGAGAAGTGTCGTATTTGTTTGGTTTGTTTTCTATTTGGGTTATTTTTAAAACTCTTTTCAAGGAAAAAGATTTTCCGGTTATTACTATTGTTCTTTTCAGCACACTTTTGCTGATTATTATCAATGGCATCTATCAGTATTTCTGGGGACTTGAGATAACAAGACAGTATGTAATGGAACATCCCGAAATAATAAGCAATATGTCAGACACATATCTTGAAAGAATGGCAAGTAACAGGATTTTCTCAACATTCGTTTATCCCAATACCTTTGCGGGCTATCTTTTGATGCTTTATCCTGTTGTATTGTTTGCTTTGCTCCACTATCAAAAATCATTAATAAAAATCCTTTGCGGCATACTTGTTGCCTTGATTTTACCTGTGTTTGCAGCGACAGAATCAATGGGCGGATGGTTTTGCTTTATCATAACAAGTGTTTTGGTTTTGCTGTATTTCGTCGTTCCACGGAAATACTACATATACTGGTGTATCGGGCTGTTTGTGTTGTGTTTCCTCTTTGTTTATAAAGGGATTGAAACAGGGTTTTTGCCAAAGATTGGTTCCCTGACAGACAGAATTAATTACTGGAAATCCGCAACACAAATATTCAAGGAAAATATCGCGTACGGTGTTGGACCGGGAAATTTCTCGCAGTTTTATTTGAGGTTCAAAATTCCAGGAGCAATGGAGGCAAAATTTGCCCACAATATACTGTTTGAACTGGCTGCCTGCACAGGACTGACTGGACTGGTATTTTTTCTTATCACAGGATTTTTTTTCCTGTTTAGAAATATACGAAGTTTTCTGCATTCTGGAAATTTTCTGCTTCCCGGATTTGTTTTTGGTCTGGTCGGTTTTTTCCTCCACTGTCTTGTTGATTTTGACTATGCAAATTATGCCATTACCTCAATTGCCTTTGTATTTCTGGGACTTATTGAGTCGGTTCCTGGTAAACGAGAAGACATATCATCCGGATTGACAAAACTCCTTGCAGGAAGTATGATTATTGCAGGTTTTCTGGCAGCAATTATTGAAACCAGAACACAACGGGTAGATAAAATAATAGAAAACTTAAAAGCAGGGGCATACAGGCAGGAAAATCCAATTCAGGTTCTTGAACAGGCATCCTGGATTTTTCCTGAACCTGAACTCTTTTTTATAGAAGGAGAAATATTTCTGTCTGCGTTTGAAGAGTTATCCAGCATTGAATTTGCCAAAAATGCAATTACTGCATATGAAAAGGCGGTCAGACTTAATCCGGGTTCACCAAGATATCACAGGGCGCTTGCAAAAATGTTTGTGAAACTCGGGAAAAATCAGGAGGCAGAAAAAGAGTTCTTTGAGGTAATAAGAAATTATCCGACAAAAGCACTTTACAATCTTGAACTCGGACTGTTTTATAAGAAAACAGGCAAAGACAA
The DNA here is from genome assembly GCA_020722805.1 of Vermiphilus sp. Taxonomy (GTDB): domain Bacteria; phylum Ratteibacteria; class UBA8468; order B48-G9; family DTJG01; genus DTJG01. The sequence goes on along the minus strand of DYKA01000001.1, from coordinate 23,894 downwards.
TCTGGCAAAGCATTATCTGGAAAAAGCCAGAGACCTGCCAGCAAGTAGCATTGATGAAGAAAGGGTGATTAGAAAGGAAATTGAAGATGGAAAAAATCTTTGAGATACAGGTCAGGAAGGTTGAAAAACCATGCTATGTAAAAGGCGATGATTCAATAGACCTGAAGCCAGGCGATATGTGTATTGTTGAATTTGAAAAAGGGACGCAGGATAATGCACGGGTTTATGGCATTTTTGATACAGGACAGATAAACCTAAAAAATGTGATTTCAGGGAAAATTCTGCGGAAGACCAATGAACACGACCTTTTGATTATGCAGGAGAATGAACACCTCAAAACAGATGCGTTTAGAATCTGCAATGATAAAATCAAAGAAATCAACCTGCCAATGAAGCTAATAGATGTAAGTTATTCTTTTGACAGGACGGTGATAACATTTTATTACTGGGCAGCAGGGAGGATTGATTTCAGGCGACTTGTAAGGGACCTGGCAGGAATATTCAACTGCAGGATAGAAATGAGACAAATCGGTCTGAGAGATGAGGCAAAGATAAAAGGCGGCTATGGCATATGCGGCCAGGAGATATGCTGCAGGAGATTCCTTAAGGATTTTGAACCAATAACAATGAAACTTGTCAAAACCCAGAATTTACCACTTGATATGAGCAAAATATCAGGCCTCTGCGGAAGATTGATGTGCTGCCTTATCTACGAAAGCAAAATGTACGAAGACGGGAATGAGAAATGAAATTTTATGTTACCACACCGATTTATTACATAAATGCTGAACCGCATATAGGTCATTGTTATACAACAATTGCGGCTGATTGTCTTGCCAGATACCACAGAATAAAAGGAAGGAATGTTTTTTTTCTCACAGGAACAGATGAACATGGAGACAAAATTGCACAGGCAGCAGACAGGAAAGGAATTACGGTTGAACAATTTACAGATAGCATGTCAGATGTGTTCAAGACAATATGGAAGAAACTCAATATCTCATACAACAGATTCATAAGAACCACTGAAAAGGAGCACCAGGAAACAGTTCAAAACGTCTTCAGAATTCTTATGGACAGGGGAGATATATACCCTGGAGAATATTCCGGTTATTACTGTGTCCACTGTGAGTTTTTTATACCAAAAACAAAGATTGAACAGAACAATCCTGTATGTCCTGATTGTAAAAGACCTGTGAAGGTACTTGCAGAAAAATCCTATTTTTTCAGATTATCAAAGTATGAAAAACCACTTCTTGAATATTTCTCAAAAAACCCGGAAATGATTCAGCCGGTATTCAGGCAGGATGAGGTTAAAAATTTTATATCCCAGGGGTTGACTGACCTGTCAATCACAAGGCAAACTGCTCTGTGGGGAATAGAATCGCCAACGCCAGAAAGGTATTCTGTGTATGTGTGGTTTGATGCCTTATTAAATTATCTGACAGGCATAGGATTTAAAAACGGTATTCCTGGAGAATACTGGCCTCCTGATGTTCAGCTTATCGGAAAAGATATTCTGAGATTTCATACAATAATATGGCCTGCAATGCTGATGGCTCTGAAACTTCCCCTGCCAGAAAAAATCTTTGCACACGGATGGTGGACAATGGGAAGTGAAAAAATGTCAAAGTCCAGAGGAAACATAATAAATCCGATTGACCTATTGAATCGCTATGGAACAGACGGTTTCAGATATTTTTTGTTGAGAGAGGTTCCCTTTGGTCTTGACGGGGAATACTCTGAGGAAAAATTCATAAAAAGATATAACAGCGAACTTGTGAATGATCTCAGCAACCTCGTTAACAGAACAATTAATCTGGTAGAAAAATTGTTTAATAGCACATTCCCTGACAGCGGCATAAGCACACAGATGGAACAGTTGATTGATGATGTGCTTTCTGCTGTGGATCTGTGCATGCTGAATATATCGTTCACTGATGCTCTGGATAATATCTGGAAGATTGTCAATGAACTCAACAGATTGCTTGACCGCGAGAAACCGTGGAACTCACCGATTGAATCAGCCAGAAACACAATCTCCCAGTGTATATCAGGAATCTACATCATTTCTATGCTTGTCTACCCTTTTATACCCGAAACATCTAGAAGGATATGGAATATGCTTAACATCAAGTATGAAGATGATAAAATTTTTCTTAACAAGGATGCATTGAGAATGGTTTCTGGCAGGAAATCAGGAAAAAGAGAAATACTTTTTATGAGGATAAAACCATGAAAGAAAAGCGAGTTTTCAAAAGGATTATGCTTAAACTGTCAGGAGAAGCCCTTCAGGGCAAAGACAGGTATGGGATTGATTCAGAATCTCTGATATCAATTGCAGAGGAGATAAAGGAAGTGGCGGAACTTGGATGCGAAACTGCTGTTGTGATAGGCGGCGGAAATATTTTCAGAGGTATTGCAAGAGACGAAAAGGTTATTGACGAAGTCACGGGTGATTATATGGGAATGCTTGCCACTGTAATCAATGGACTTGCCCTTCAGAGCTGCCTTGAAAAAATGAATGTGATAACGAGGGTTCAAAGTGCATTTGAGATGAGGCAGTTCTGTGAACCATACATAAGAAGAAGGGCGATAAGGCATCTTGAAAAAAAAAGAGTTGTGATATTTGTGGGAGGGACCGGCAATCCGTATTTTACAACTGATACTGCAGCTGCTCTGAAGGCAATTGAGATTGGTGCAGAAGTAATCCTCAAGGCAACAAAGGTGGATGGTGTCTATACGGCTGACCCGATGAAAAACAGAAATGCACGTCGGTATAAAATAATCACTCATAAGGACCTTTTAACAAAGGACCTTAAGGTCATGGATAATACGGCGATATCCCTGTGCATGAATAATAAACTACCGGTGATTGTTTTCAACCTGTTCAGAAAAGGGAATCTCAAAAAGGTTGTGTGCGGCGAAGGAGTGAAAACAATAATAGTTGATAAAGAGTCAGTACTGTATAACATTGCAAAAAAGGAGGACAGATGATAAAGGAAATCTGTCAGGAAGCAGAAATCAATATGAAGAAGGTTGAAGATAATTTTATCAGAGAAATCAACAATCTGCGGCTCGGTCGCGCTTCAATTTCTCTTCTGGAAGGAATACTTGTTGAGTATTACGGTTCAAAACTTCCGGTAAATCAAATAGCGACTATTTCCATTCCAAATCCGCAGACACTTGTTATTCAGCCGTGGGACAAGACAACCATTGACAAAATAGTGAAGGCTATTCAGGCAAGCAATCTTGGCCTGAATCCTATCTTTGATTCCACGACAATAAAAATTCCAGTGCCGCCAATGAGCGAAGAAAGAAGAAAAGAGATGGTAAAGGTATTGAGAAAACTTGAAGAACAGGCAAAGATTGAAGTGAGAGAGATAAGAAGAAAGATCAAAGAAGAGATAAAAAAACTGGAAAAAGAAAAGAAAATCTCTGAGGATGATTCATTCAAGACAGTGGAAAAAATCCAGGAGATTACCGACAGGTTCATTGAAGAAATAGAAAAGAAAACATCCAGCAAGGAAAAGGAAATACTTGAGTCGTAATAAATTTGTCATTGCCATAGACGGCCCGGCTGGCGCAGGCAAAAGTACAATTGCGGTGCTGGTGGCAAAAAAACTTGGTTTTCTTTATGTTGACACAGGCGCAATGTATCGCGCTCTGACTCTGAAGGCATTGAGGAATAAAATCCCTCTTGATGACAGAAATCTCCTCATAGAAATGGCAAGGAAAAGTAAGATAGATCTTGTGATGGACAAGAAAACATACCGGGTATTTCTCGATAATGAGGATGTCTCAAAAGAAATAAGAAAAGAAGAGGTCAGCAAAGCCAGCCATTTCATCGCCTCTGTTCCTGAAATCAGAGAAATCCTGTGGCAGATACAACGTTCATACAGAAATAATCATAATATTGTTATGGAAGGCAGGGATATAGGAAGCATCGTGTTTCCAGACGCTCAACTCAAGATATATCTTGATGCTTCTGTTGATGAAAGAGTCACAAGGAGATACAACCAATTAAAACAGCAGGGCATTGAGTGTAATACTGAGCAACTCAAAAAAGAGATAATCCTGAGAGATAAAAGGGACAAAAACAGAAAGATTGCGCCCCTGGTAAAATGCAAGGATGCTGTTGTTATTGATTCAACATCTATGACCATAAAAGAAGAGGTTGATCTGATTGTGCAAGTGTATAAGAAGATTTGTTCGGAACCACAATAGATTTAGTATTGTCTGCGGAACGGTCTGTCCTGCTTTTGAAACCGATGATGAAATGATTTTTGTTTTTCCTTTTCAAACTCTTCAGATGTGAGTGCCTGTTTCCGGCTGAGATTTGCCCTGCCCTGTTCATCAAAACCAATGAACTTGACCTTTACCTTTTCATTGATATTGACAACATCTTCAACCCTGTTAACCCTGTAAGGAGCCAGTTCCGAAATATGAATCAGCCCTTCCTGTTCATTAAAAAATTTTACCATGGCACCAAAGTTGAATATCCTTGTAACAGTTCCTTCGTATATCTTACCGATCTCGGGCTCTTCAACTATTGACTTTATGCGGTCAAGCGCCTTCTGGCAGTTTTCTATTTCTGTGCTATAGATGGAAACAGTGCCATCATCTTCTATATCAATTTCTACTCCGGTTTCCTCTATAATTTTGCGGATTGTTTTCCCGCCACCACCTATAACCAGACCAATCTTGTCCGGAGAAACCTTGAATGAAACAATCCTCGGCGCATACCTTGAAATTTCAGGTCTTGGTTCATTGAGACTGTTGTTCATAATCTCAATAATTCTGTTTCTCGCCTGCTTGCTCTGCATCACTGCCTGACTGAGAATAGACCATGAAAACTCTGTTGTTTTAACATCCATCTGAAAACCTGTTATACCAACGGATGTTCCTGCAATTTTCAAATCAAGATCTCCAACATGGTCTTCCTCCCCGGCAATGTCCGTGAGGAGAATATATTTTTCCCCTTCCTTGATCATTCCAAGCGCTATACCAGCCACATGTCTTTTCAATGGAACTCCACCATCCATCAAAGCCAGACTTGAGGCACAGACAGTTGCCATTGAAGATGAACCATTTGACTCAAGTATATTAGCCACAATTCTTATGGTGTATGGAAAATCTTCTTCCCGAGGTATCAAAAATTGCAGAGATCTTTCTGCGAGAGCACCATGTCCTATTTCCCTGCGTGAGGGCGCTCTGATTGCACCCGTTTCTCCAACTGAAAATGGCGGAAAGTTGTAATGAAGCATGAATCTTTTTGATGTCTCTTCAAAAAGTCCGTCAATTATCTGCTGGTCATGCTTGGTACCGAGTGTTATGGATGCTATACACTGGGTCTGTCCGCGGGTAAACAAAGCAGAACCGTGTGTTCTTGGAAGAAGTCCTACCCTGCATTCAATCGGCCTGATTTCATCTGGTTTTCTTCCGTCAAATCTCTTGCCTGAAAAGAGTATTGTCTCTCTTATGATTCTCTCAAGGTTCTTCTTAAAAACCAGCTCAATCTCCGCATGTTTTTCTTCATCATAAGATGTTTTCAATTCCTCAAGCATTGAAGCATAAAATTCATTCCTCTGTTTTTTTTCGGGATACATCCATACTGATTCCATCTTTTTCTTCAAGAACAATCTCACAGAATCGTTCAACTGCGGGTCTTCTTTGAGTTTTGCATTATGAATAGTACTGGCCTTCCACCGGGAAATGGTGCTTATCAAGGGCTGGACAGACTCAAAACCGATTTTCACTGCTTCCATAAACAGGTCTTCAGAAATCTCTTTTGCCCATCCCTCAAGCATTACGAGAGAATTTTCGGTTCCTGAAAGTATCAGATTAAGATCACTCTTTTCAATCTCTGAACTGGTGGGATTGATGACAAATTTTTCTCCGATTCTTCCAATTCTGATACACCCCACAGGGTTGCTAACCGGTAGCCCCGACAAAAGCACACAGCATGATGCACCAATAACTGAAAGAACATCAGGGTCATTTTCCTGGTCAGCAGAAAGAACAAATGAAACAATCTGAACCTCGTCTGTGAAATCTTCAGGAAACAACGGTCTGATTGACCTGTCAATCAAACGACTCACAAGAATTTCTCTTTCTGATGGTCTGCCTTCTCTTTTGAAAAATCCTCCAGGAATTTTTCCGGCTGCTGATGTTTGCTCGCGATAATCACAGGTTAGAGGAAAGAAATCACGAACCTCATCAGATTCTTTTGAAGTAACTGTTGTAAGAACAACCGTCTCTCCGCAACTTACCGTAACTGCTCCAGATGCCTGCCTGGCAAGGATACCAGTTTCAATAAGGATTCGCCTGCCACCAAGCTCTATTTCCAAATTTTGGGTCATTGTTATTTTCTAAGATTCAGTTTTTCTATAAGGGTCTGGTAAGCCGTAAAATTTTTCGTCTGAAGATACTTTAGAAGTCGTCTCCTTCGGCCTATCAGTTTCAAAAGACCGCGTCTTGAGTTGAAGTCCTTCGGGGATTGTTTGAAATGTTCCACGAGTGCTTCAATCCTCTTGGTCAGCAATGCTATCTGTACTTCTGGAGACCCTGTGTCATCCGGGTGCCTTCCAAAATCCTGTTTCAACTTTTCCTTTACTGCCTTTTCTAACATTTTCTTTTCTCCTTCTTTTCCTGGATAATCCTGTCAAAATTTTCATATTATTCCTGAGTTTAGTATATATTTTTTTGCGTCCTGTGTCAACAAATTGATTGGGCAATATCCCTTCTGAAATACATGCCATTAAAATGAATTCTGGCAACACCTTCGTACGCCTTTTCCCTTGCTTCCCTAAGGGTTTTGCCAAACCCGACGATGTTCAAAACTCTTCCACCAGCAGTCACAAATCTGTCAAACTGTTTTTTTGTCCCGGCGTGGAAAATCATAACACCTTCAGGCAAGGGGTCAACATCTACTGGTAATCCTGTATCATACTTTCCGGGATACCCTCCTGATGCAATCACCACATCAACTGTTGATTCCTGTTTCCACCTGACCGAAGCATCTTCAAGTCTGCCTTCAATTGCTGATTCTATTATTTCAAGCAGACTGCTTTCCATTCTTGGCAGAATAACCTCAGTTTCAGGATCTCCAAACCTCACATTATACTCAAGAACCCTGGGCCCCTGCTGTGTTATCATCAAACCAAAGTAAAGAACTCCGCAGTAATCAATGGATTTTTTCTGTAACCCTTTTATTGTCGGAACAACAATCCTTTTCTCTATCAACCTTTCAAGTTCTGAGGAACAAAACGGTACAGGACTATAACAACCCATCCCTCCTGTGTTTGGACCTGCATCATTTTCGTAAATCTTTTTATAATCTTTTGCAGGTACAAGAGGAATAAACCTTTCTCCATCAGTGATGACAATATATGACAGTTCCTTGCCTGAAAGAAATTCCTCAACAACAATTCTGTTGCCTGTTTGCGAAAATAAATGTTTTTCAAAGACATCCTCAAGAAAATCCACGGCTTCTTTGAAATTGCCCACAACCTTCACTCCCTTGCCTGCGGCCAACCCATCAAACTTGATCACAACAGGAAACTGCACCTTTTCAACAATCACCTTTGCGCTGTTAAAATCATCAGCAACAAAAAATCCTGCTGTTGGAATTTCATTTTCCATCATAAACTCTTTTGCCCATATCTTCGAAGATTCAAGGGCAGCCGCCTTCTTATTTGGTCCGAATATTTTCAACTTTTTCTTATGAAATACATCAACCATCCCACCTGCCAGCGGGACTTCTGGACCCACAATGGTGAGGTCTATTTTTTCTCTCTTGACAAATGAAGCGATTTCCTGATGGTTTTCAATAGGTATGTTTACAAAATTTGCTATTTCACCTATACCACCGTTGCCGGGGAGGGCATAGATTGTGCCTGAACTGATTTCCGAAGCAATCTTCCAGCATATCGCGTGTTCCCTGCCACCGCTTCCTATTACAAGGATTTTCATATCAGAACTCAAATTCCATTGCTCTCTTAATCACCTATTATTCTGGTATCTTCGTCCAGGTATATACCCCTCAGATTCATCTCAAGAGCATGAGGTGCAGGTGATGCTTCAAATCCTGTTTCTCTGGTTATTTTATCCTCATTAATCAACCTGACAAGATGCTGGTTGAATGTTTGCATCCCTGTTTCTTTATCAGCAGAGATTGCACTCGGAATTTTGCCAAGTTTATTTTCCATGATTAACCTTGAAATAATCGGAGTTACTATCATTATCTCGCAGGCAGGAAGCATACCTGTGCCGTCCTTCCTCGGAAGAAGTTTCTGACAGCAGGTCGCCCTGAGATTGTAGGCAAGAATCTTTCTGACCATATCATGCTGTGATTGAGGAAAGAAATCAAGAATTCTATTTATGGTTGTCAGTGTATCAACCGTATGGAGTGTGCTGAAAACAAGATGTCCTGTTTCACAGGCCCTTATTGCAGCCTCAAATGTTTCAGGGTCTCTCAATTCGCCTATCAGGATGATATCAGGGTCTTCACGAAGTATCCTTTTCAACGCGTTATGAAATGAAAGAGTATCAAGACCAACCTCTCGCTGATTAATGATGCAGTTTTTGTCAGTGTATACGAACTCTATTGGGTCCTCTATCGTTATTATGTGCAGTGCCTCCCTGCTTTGATTGATGTGTTCAATCATGGCAGCAAGTGTTGTTGACTTTCCACAGCCAGTGGGACCCGCAACAAGAATAAGACCGGTCGGGAAGCCAGAAATTTTTGAAAGTGCCGGAGGCAGTCCGAGTTCCTCAAACGAGGGAATTACTGACTTTATTCTCCTCATTACAATACCAACATTACCTCTCTGCTTGAATATATTTACTCTGAACCTACCTGTCTCTGGATTTTCTGTCGCAAGATCCATCTCCATCTGTTTATAGAAGAACTGTTTCTGGTTATCATTCATAATACTTAAAGCATATTCTTCAATGTCCTTTTGAGTCAGGACTTCTTCATCAGACATTTCTTTCAGGGTTGTCTTTATTCTCACAAATGGTTTTCTTCCAATCTTGAGATGAAGGTCAGAAGCATCAAGTTCTGCCATTTTCTTGAGTAATCTTTCAATGTTCATCATCCTTTTTTCCCTCTTCCGTTTCTTTCAATACAGCACTCAAAATATCATGCACATCATCAGATCCTGACAAAGTGCTATTTGTGAGAATTCTGTGAGCTTTATCAGCAAACTTCAGTATTATTTGATAGATATTCTCTTTTTTATCAATTCTGTCAAGAATCTCCAATGACTTTTTCATTATCTCACTCCACCATTTGAATCATTGCCATCTTGCTTGCATCTCCACAGCGACGGTTCAACTTTATGATTCTTATATAACCGCCCCTTCTCTCCTTGAACTTCTGACCGAGTTCCATCACAATGGCTGTGCTTGAAGAATGATTGAGATAGGCATTAATTCTTCTGGTGTTTGCAGGGCTCTTTGTTTTACCTGCGGTAATCAATCTTTCCAGCACACGCTTCAGTTGCTTTGCCTTTGCCTGGGTTGTTATAATCTTCTTGTGCTGAAGGAAACTAATGGCCATGTTCCTCAACAAACTCCTGCGGTGAGATTTATTCCGACTCAGCTTACGAATATCTTTCTTATGCCTCATGACCGCTCCGTGTCAGATAAATCCTTTTTCAACCTGTAGCCCTGTTTTTCAAGAACCTCTTCAATTTCCTGCATTGACTTTTTCCCGAGATTTTTCATTTCACTGAATTTTTCTCTTGGCGTCTCAAGCAGATCTCTAAGCAGATGGATGTTGTGTAGCTTGAGAGTATTAACAATCCTTGTTGAAAGATTCAGGTCTGTGATAGGAATATCAAGATCATCAGGTCTATGTTTTATTGATTCAGTTTCTGATTTTTCTCCTATTGATTGCTCAAGTTTGATTTTTGTGAAGTGGCTGTTGAGGATATCTGTTGCCTTTTCCACTGCCTCATGCGGTGTAATAGCACCATTCGTCCAGATATCAATAAGGAGCTTCTCATAATCAACAAGCTGCCCCAGCCTTGTATTTTCAACATGGAAAGCAACCTTTTTTACCGGGGTGTAAATGCCATCAATAAGTATCATATCAACAGGAATATCCTTCTTAACAAGTTTTGCCTTTTCAACCGGGACATATCCCCTTCCTGATGTGATTTCAAGATCAATCACAAGTTTTTCTCCCGGGTCAATTGTAGCAATGTGAAGATCTCCGTTCAAAATTTCAACGCTTCCATCGGTTATCAGGTGCCTGGCACATATTTCAGAAATACCGGAAATTGTTACAGAGCACCTGTGTGGAAATTCAGAAATCACTGGTTTACATATAATCTGTTTCAGGTTCAGAACAATCTGGGTAACATCTTCTTTCACACCCGGGATTGTTGAAAATTCATGATGAACACCTGAAATTTTGACACCTGTTATTGCGACCCCAGGAATGCAGGAAAGAAGTACCCTTCTCAAGGAATTGCCAATGGTTGTGCCAAAACCTCTTTCAAGCGGTTCCACAACCAGTTTTCCGTAATTTGACCTGTATGTTTCCTTTTCCCACATTATCCTTGACGGTAACAAAAAATCAATACCTTTTTCTTCCATAGATTCCACCTCACTTTGAATAGAAGTTGACTATGAGATTTTCGTCAACAGGAATGCTTATCTCATCTCTTGTCGGAAATCTAACAACCTTTGCTTTTAACTGTTTATCTGAAGATTCAAGCCATGCAGGCAAAGGCACTGCCCTTCCACTCTCAAGGGCCTGCTTTGCCAGTTCAGAGTACCGGGAGTTTTCACCAACGCTGATTTCATCACCAACTTTCACCTGATATGAAGGCCGATTTACTCTCCTGCCATTAACAAATATATGACCGTGTACGATTGCCTGTCTTGCCATTCTGCGGGAAAAGGCCCAGTTTAACTTATACACGACATTGTCAAAACGACACTCAAGAAGACGCAAGAGTACTTCTCCTGTTACTCCTCTTGCCTTCTTGGCCAGCGCAAAATAGCGACGGAACTGTTTTTCAAAAACTCCGTAGTATATCTTCACCTTGTTTTTTTCGCGCATCTGTGTCCCGTATTCAGATGTTTTCGGTAAGGTTGCGGCCTTCCGCTGTTTTCTCGGATCAAGAGGACATCTATCACTTTCGCACCTTCTGCCTTTCAGATACAACTTCTCTGCATTTCTTCTGCATACTAAACATACAGGTTTGGTAACTCTTGCCATGTAAACTCCTTTTATACTTTTCTTCGCTTTGGAGGTCTGCAACCATTATGTGGAATCGGTGTTACATCTCTGATTGCAGTTATGTTTAATCCGGCTGTTTGAAGTGCTCTTATCGCTGTTTCACGACCCGGACCAGGACCCTTAACCTTTACTTCAACTTCCCTCATATTAACAAGATTCTGAACCTTTCTGGCAACATTTTCAGCAATCAATTGTGCTGCAAAAGGGGTGCCTTTTCTTGTTCCCTTGAAACCAACAACACCGGCGCTTGACCATGCCACAACCCTTCCCTCAGGATCAGTAATGGTTATCGTGGTATTGTTAAAACTTGCATTGACATGCGCGACCCCCCTCGGTATTGAAATATGTTTTTTCTTTTTCTTTGTGTACTTCCTTTTTTCCTTCTCTGCCATTTTTGCTCCCTATATCGTGTTATTTTTCCTCTTCCCGACCTGATTTTATTGCTTTCCTCGCTGCCTTATCTCTTACCACACCAACTGTTTTGCGCGGACCTTTTCGGGTCCTTGCATTTGTTCTTGTTCTTTGCCCTCTGACAGGCAGGGAACGTCTGTGTCTCATACCTCTGTAGCAGTTGATATCACTCAGACGACTGATATTGCTGCTGATTTCCCTTCTCAGGTCTCCTTCTATCTTGAAATTTTGCTGAACAAAGCCAGAGATTTTACCAATTTCCTCCTCTGTGAGTTCTTTAATTCTCTTGCCAGGATTTATCCCTGTTGCCCTGAGAATTCTCTCTGCAATTGACCTTCCAATTCCATAGATATAGGTCAACCCAACAAGAACCTTTTTTTCATTTGGAATCTCAACACCAAGAATACGCGCCATTATTGAACCTCCTCATCCCTGTTTCTGTTTGTGTTTTGGTCCATCCTGAGGATTCTTGCAGATTACCATAACTGTACCTTTTCTCTTTATTATCCTGCACTGCGGACAAATTTTTCTTATTGACCCACGAACCTTCATACTGCCTCCTATAATCGTTTAATAATTCTTCCCCGTGTTATGTCATACGGCGAAATTTCCACAATCACCTTATCACCCGGGATAATCTTGATATAATGAAGTCGCATCTTACCGCACAGGTGGGCGGTTATCTTCATACCATTCTCAAGGTCAACAATAAAACTTGTACCCGGCAATGTCTTGTTTATCGTGCCGGTAAGAACAAGCTTATCTGTTTTTTTATCCATCAGTCGACACTCGTAAGAATCTCAAACCCATCCTTTTTAACAAGCACTGTGTCCTCAAAGTGGGCCGACGGTAGACCATCTGCTGTTATAACAGTCCAGCCGTCAGACAGAATCTTTACCTCAGACCCACCCAGATTAATCATCGGTTCAATCGCTATTACCATATTCTCTTTCAGTCTGAACCCGGTGTTCGGCGTTCCGAAATTTGGAATATCCGGTTCCTCATGGAGACTTTTACCAACACCGTGTCCAGCAAAATCACGAACAACACTAAAATTGTGTTTTTCAACAAATGTCTGTATTTCCCAGCCAATGTCTCCTGTCCGACATCCGTCCTTAACCTTTGATATCCCGCGCCTCAAAGATTCCTCAGTTACATCTATTAGTTTTCTGAGTTCTGCGCTGACCGGACTGATTGCCTTCGTTAGAGCGCAATCGCCTATATAGCCGTCTTTTACAACCCCGACGTCAATAGAAACCAGATCTCCCTTCTTAATATATTTGTTCTTTGAAGGAATCCCGTGAACCACCTCTTCATTAATTGAAATACATATAATACCGGGATACCCTCTATAGTTAAGGAACGCACTCTTTACGCCTTCTTTTTCCATCAAACTTTCTGCAAACTCTGAAATATCAAATGTTGTCAGACCATCTTTCAACAGGCCTGATATTTCAATCAAAATTTTCTTGCAAATTCTGCAGGCACTTCTTATTTTTTCAATTTCGTCGGGTCTTTTTGTTCCCACAGTTTAAGTTCCTCAATCCTCTTCAGTATATTGTCGGGATTATCACCAGCAGAAACAGCCATTACCCTGTGCCTGCCCTGATAATAGTTAATCAAAGGGTTGGTTTCGTTTCTGAAAACCTCCAGCCGCCTGAGGATAACATCTGGCCTGTCATCTTCCCTCTGTATCAATTCTCCGCCGCATATATCACATACACCCTGCTTCTTCGGCGGAATATTTTTCAGATGATAAATTGCCCCACAATTCTTGCAAATCCTCCTCAGGGACAATCTTTCTATCAGTATGCTGTCCTGAGCAATAAGGTTCAGCAATACAACACTATCTTTTTCGTTCACAATTTTCTCAAACATTTCTGCCTGAGAAAGATTCCTTGGAAATCCATCCATAAGAAATCCTGTAGACGCATCGGCCTGCTTAACTCTATCATTAAGGGCTTCAAATACGATACTGTCAGGAACAAGCTCTCCCTTTTTCATAAACTCTTCTGCGGTTTTACCTATGGATGTGGAATTTTTTACATTATCCCTCAAAAGATCTCCCATTGATATAAGTGGCAACTTCCATCTCTCGCTTAAAATTTTTCCTACTGTTCCCTTTCCAATTCCAGGCGGACCAAATAAAATAACAATTCTTCTCATCTCGCCCGCGCCTTCTTCAAAAATCCTTCATAATGCCGCATTATAAGATGCGCCTCAATCTGTCTCAATGTCTCAAGTATTACAGAAACTACGATAAGAAGTCCTATGCCTCCAAACATACTTGCTATAAGGTACGGTATCTTGAAAATGTGCATGATGATATATGGAAATATCGCAATTGCGGTAAGTATCAAAGACCCTGGAAGTGTTAATCTACCGAGTGTTTTTTCAAGGTAGTCCCCTGTCGCCTTGCCCGGTCTTATTCCAGCAACAAAACCGCCGTATTTTTTCAGGTCCTCCGAGACATGTTCTGGATTAAAAATCACGCTGGCATAAAAATAGCAGAAACCAATAATCAATAGCGCATATAAAAGCATGCCCCATCCTGCAGCAGGATTAAGAACATTTGCGAGTTTCTGCAGAAACGGGTTGTTTGCAAACCTCAGCACTGTTGAAGGAAATGTCAAAAAGGAAACAGCAAATATTAATGGTAAGACCCCCCCTGGATTAAGCTTGATCGGCAGGTAGGTTGTCTGTCCGCCGTAAACCCTTCTTCCAACAACCCTTTTCGCATACTGGACCGGGATTCTTCTTTCTCCTTCATTCAGCATTATTGACGCTCCGACGACAACAAAAATCAAACCCACCATTAACACAATAAGACCCGCATTTAGTTCTCCAGCGCTGACAAGCTGTGATGTCTGATGAACTGCTGTTGGCATTCTTGAAAGAATGCTGGCTGTGATGATGAGAGATATTCCATTTCCAATACCCTTTTCAGTAATCTGCTCTCCAAGCCACATGAGGAAAACTGTCCCGGTAGTAAGGGTTATCAGTGTTGTTATCCTGAAAAGCCATCCAGGCGAATTCACCATAACCACACCATCAAAATGTGCGGGGTTTTCAAGCCAGATGCTTACAGCAAGTCCCTGAAACAAACAGAGTATAACAGTTCCGTACCTTGTCCACTGAGTCAGTTTTCTTCTTCCCTCAACCCCGCTTCTCAGCATGTGTTCAAAAAATGGAAATATTGAAGCAAGCAATTCAAGTATAATTGAAACACTGATATAAGGCATAATACCAAGGGCAAAAATCGTGGCATTGCTTAATGCGCCGCCTGCAAACAGGTCGGCAACTCCGAATAGTGTCCCGGATATCCTGTCAAAAAAAGACGCAAGGGCCCTACCATTTATTCCGGGAACAGGGATATAACAGCCGAACCTGTAAACGGTCAACAGAGCAATGGCAACAAGTATCTTGCGCTTCAGATCAGGCACCTTAAGTGTATCTTTGAATGCTGTAATCATTTTTTGAGAACGGTAATTTTGCCTCCTGCTTTTTCTATCAAACTTTTTGCTTTCTCTGAAAAAGTATTGGCGCAAACATCAAGAACCTTATCAAGTTTTCCTTCACCAAGAATCTTAACAAAACAATTCTGATTTTTTATGATGCCCTTTTTTGCAAGTGTTTCTGGTGAAACAGTTTCCCCGGCGCTAAACCTGCTGTTTATCTGACTGATGTTTACAGTTCTGACCCTGATTTTTTCAGGATGATTAAAACCCCTTTTTGGAATTCTCCGCACAAGAGGCATCTGCCCGCCTTCAAAATTGCCTGCAAGGTGAAAACCTGAGCGCGCTTTATGTCCCTTGTTTCCACGGGTTGATTGACCACCATGTCCCGAACTCTCACCCCTTCCGAGGATTTTTTTTCTGTGTTTGCTCCCGGTGCTCGGTTTAAGATTGTGGATTTTCAACACTTTTCTTCTCCTTTGACTCCAGAAATTTCAGTGCTTTGTATGTGGCATTAAGAACATTTATCGCATTTGTTGAACCTATCACCTTACAAACAGCATCCCTGATACCAAAAACCTCAAGAAATGCTCTCATTGTCTTTCCAGCAACAAGTCCGTGCCCTCTTGGCGCTGGTTTAAGGATTACATGGGACGCATCATATTTGGCATCAACAGAGTTTGCTATTGTTGTACCCTTGAGAGAAACATGTATCCTGTTTTTGTTTGCTTTTTCACGCGCCTTCCGAATTGCCTCAGGAACTTCAGATGCCTTGCCAACGCCGAACCCGCCTTCTCCGTTTTGATTTCCGCAGACAATTATTGCACGAAATTTCAGACGCTTTCCACCTTTTGTCACCTTCATAACCCTGCGGATTTCAATCACAAGTTCCTTTTCTTCTGTCGCGCCTTCCTGGTCAATCTGATGAATGAGTTCGTCACCGACTAAAATTGTAGACCTCCTTGTCGTGCACCATCTGCAAACGCCTTGACTCGACCACCATAACGGTATCCACCCCTGTCAAAGACAACATCCTTTATGTCCATCTTTCTTGCATTTTCTGCAAGCAGTTTACCTGCAAGAAAGGCACCCTTCACATTTCCACCTTTTTCATCTGGTTTCGCGGAGTTTCTGAATTGTTTTGACAATGAAGAAAATGTCAATATTACTTTGTTTGGCCGAACATCATCAATAACAAGAGAACCATAGATGTGTTTCAAACTTCTATAAATAACAAGTCTCGGTCGTTCTGCATTTCCTTTCACCTTTTTCCTTACACGAGCGTGCCTGATCTTTCTTTTTGTTTCCGCATTCCGTTTCATATAAAAACTCCTTTATTTCTGAGCGCCAACGGCTGCCTTTCCAACTTTATGCCTTACATATTCACCAGCATATCTGATTCCCTTGCCTTTATATGACTCTGGTGGGAAAACATCCCTGATCTTTGCAGCATAATTTCCAAGAAGTTCCTTATCGTATGATGAAAGTTTTATCACAGTGTTTTTTTCAATCTGTGCAGTCAAGGCTTCTGGTATATCAACCTCCACAGGATGTGTAAAACCAAGGTTCAGTATAAGTTTTCTGCCTTTTACTTCAGCCTTGAATCCGACACCGTGTATTTCAAGAATCTTTTCATAACCAGCCGTAACACCTTTGATTTTGTTAATGATCAATGTCCTCAAAAGTCCCTGAAGTGCATCTGTTTTCCTGAACAATCTTCTGAATCTCGGGATTTCCTGAATCGTGTTTATCACCTGAATTTTTTTATCCTGAACAACTACCTGAAGATTGTCAAAGATCCTCTGGGCGATTTTTCCCTTTGGTCCTTCTATAAAAATGACCCCATCCTTTATTGAAACCTTTACCTTATCAGGTATTTCAACAAATTTTTTCCCCAATCGTCCCATAACGTTCACCTACCATATGTGAAATAAAAGTTCTCCGCCGACTCTTAACTCAGCCGCCCTGCGGCTGCTCAGTATACCTTTTGATGTGCTGAGCACCGCGACACCTGAATCTTGTTTCCGCTTCGTAATTCCTTCAACCGATATGTAAATTCTCTGCCCTGGTTTACTTATTTTGCGGACCTTAAGTATTGCGGGTTTCCTGTTTGAATAAAGAAGATGAACTCGCAATATCTTTTTTCCATTATCTTCAATTATTTCCCAATCCTTGATGTAATTCTCTTCCTTAAGTACCCTGAGTATGTTCTCCTTCATTTTAGACCACGGCACATCCGAGTACGGTTTAAGAACAAGATTGGCATTTTTCAACCTCACAATCATATCTGCAACTGGGTCTGACATAACCATTGTTCCCCCTTACCAGCTGGCTTTCACTACCCCGGGGATTTCACCCTGGGATGCAAGTTGTCTGAAACAAACACGGCAGAGCCCGAACTTCCTGAGGTATCCTCTGGGTCTTCCGCATCTCCAGCAGCGATTTCTTTTTCTCACCTTGAACTTTGGTTCTTTCTTCATTTTTTCAAAAAAACATTTCCGAGCCAAATCTATCCCTCCTTTATAGGCAGTCCAATCAGCTTCAATAGTTCCCTTGCGTGCTCAACCTTTTTTGCGTTTGTGCATATGGTAATGTTCATACCACGAATCTTATATATTGTGTTATAGTCAACCTCCGGAAAAATAACCTGCTCTTTTATTCCGATGGTGTACGAAGAGTGCTGGTCAAAAGAATCAGCACTGAGGCCGCTAAAATCTTTTACTCTCGGCAAGGCTGCTGTTATCATCCGGTCAAGGAATTCATACATTCTTTCACCCCTTAGGGTTACCATAACACCGCATATATCGCCCTTGCGCAAACTGAACGCAGAGATTGATTTCTTTCCTCGTGTGATAACAGGCTTCTGCCCTGAAATTAGCGATATTTCCTTCTGAACCGATTCAATGGCCTTGGCATCTTTGTTATCCTTGCCAACACCAGCATTTATGACAATCTTCTGAATGCGAGGTACCTGCAACCTGTTCTTAAACTTGAACCTCTCCATCATCGCAGGTATAACATTCTCTTTATAAAACTTTTTCAATCTTGCTTCCATTACTTTACCTCCACCAGCTCGCCGCATTTTTTACAGTAGCGTGCCTTTGAACCATCGTCCATTATTCTTATTCCGGGTCTTGTCCTTTTTGAACACTTCATACAGAAAAGCTGCACATTGCTTATTGAAATGGGCTTTTCCATCGTTACAATACCACCCTGCCTGTCAAGTTTTTTCGGTCTTGTTGCCTTCTTGACAAAGTTTACCCCTTCAACAAGCACCCTTTTTTCATCAGGGAATACCCTTATCACCCTGCCTTTCTTACCAACGTCTTTGCCTTTGATAACAACCACAAAATCATTTTTTCTTATCAGACATCCCATCTTACAATACCTCCGGAGCCAGCGAAATAATTTTCATGAATTTTGCATCTCTCAATTCACGGGGTACTGGCCCAAAAACCCTTGTGCCTCTTGGATTAAGGTCATCATCTATTATAACCGCACAATTCCTGTCAAACCTGAGATAAGAACCGTCAGGCCGTCTTATCGGCGCCTTTGTTCTGACTATTACTGCCTTCACAACTTCCTTTTTTTTAACAACCCCATCCGGCAGCGCGTCCTTAACATTTGCCTTTATGATATCTCCCACCTTTGCACATCTTCTTTTAGAATGGCCAAGAATTCCGATAACACTTATCTTTCTTGCACCAGTATTGTCAACAACTTCAAGTATTGTTCTCAACTGCACCATTTGGAACTCCTTTATCCTTAACCGTTGCCTTTTTTACCACCTCAATCACCTTCCATCTTTTCATTTTGCTTAAAGGCCTGCACTGCCTGATTAAAACGATATCTCCACTTCTGCTCATATTCGTTTCATCATGAGCATAAAATTTTCTTTTTTTGCGAATAACCTTCAAATATACCGGATGCCTGGTTAATGTATCAACAAGAACAACACGGGTCTTATCCATCCTGTCGCTTACAACCAGACCCTTCTTTCTGATTTTGTTTTTTTGATTATTACCTTGAACCATTCTCACCTCTTTGATTTTTTGTCCTTTTCTGTTGAATCAGGGTATTCACCTGTGCTATGTCCTTACGAAGATTTCGCAGTAAGCGCACGTTCTTGACCTGCCCCAGTCGCACCTGAACCCTCTGTTCAAAAAGACGTCTTGCAATCTCAATTCTTTTTTGTTCAAGTTCCTGAACAGTCAAATCCTTCAATCCATCAAAATCTTGTTTTTTCATTGGCCTTCCCGTTTCACTATTCTTGTTTCAACAGGTAGTTTGTAAGAAGCAAGACGCAGCGCTTCTGTTGCAACATCAGCGGAAACCCCTGCTATCTCAAATACAATTCTTCCAGGTAAAACAATTGCTTCCCATCCAGCAACATCCCCTTTTCCCTTGCCCATTCGTGTTTCAGCAGGTTTTTTTGTAAAGGGTCTGTCAGGAAATATGCGAATCCAGAGTTTACCCTTTGATTTAAGATAGTGTGTAATCGCTATACGGGCTGCTTCAATCTGGTTGTTTTTCAGCCGCCCCGGCTGCAAAACCTGTAATCCAAAGTCGCCAAAATAAATTGTTGCGCCCCGACTTGCTTTGCCTTTTGTCCTACCTTTCTGCACCTTTCTGTACTTTACCCTTTTTGGCATTAATGGCATTTTTACCTCTCCTTGAAGTCCTGATTTCCTCTGCAGGATGGGACACTTCTATACTTAACGGCTGACCAGAAATATCCTGGCCGGTCTGTTCCTGTCCGTCAAAAACTTCACCAAGAAAAATCCACACCTTCACACCAATACATCCAAATTTTGTTATCGCTGTTGAAGTTGCATAACTTATTCTTGCGCGCAAAGTGTGGAGGGGGACCTTTCCCTTGATATAAAGCTCTGACCTTGAAATTTCTGCCCCTCCAAGTCGCCCACCAACCCTGACCTTTATTCCAAGAGCACCTGACTGCAAACTCAAAGCCATTGCTTTTTTGACCGCGATTCTGTGAGGAACCCTGCGTTCAAGCTGCATTGCAATACTGTCTGCAATAAACTGTGCATCCTGACCCGGATTCTTTATTTCTTTAACATCAACGTCCACGAGATGTTTCTTCATTTTCTCGTGGAGTTCATCCTTCAGAGACTTAATCTCTGCACCCTTCCTGCCAAAAACCACTCCGGGCCGCGGGCTGTATAGATTTACTGTTATTTTTTCGGCAATTTTTTCAATGTCAATTCTCGTCACAGAACCACG
This sequence comes from Vermiphilus sp., assembly GCA_020722805.1. Classification (GTDB taxonomy): domain Bacteria; phylum Ratteibacteria; class UBA8468; order B48-G9; family DTJG01; genus DTJG01. The sequence goes on along the minus strand of DYKA01000001.1, from coordinate 3,527 downwards.
AGGAAACCTCTGAAAAAGGTATCTCCTCATATTAACATCTTCTCTAAGGAAATCCTTAAAATCCCTGTCGTTTGCAAACCAGAAAGACCGCCATCTTTCTGTAATACCGAGTCTAAGTCCTATCGGATTTACCTTTTGTCCCATGTGCCTTCCTTTTAATAACCTGAGTTTCTGGAAGTTCCTCCAGAATCACTTTAAGATGAGAAAGTTTTCGTTGAATTATAACAGCTCTTCCCATAGGCGCAGAGCGCAGTCTTTTCATTCTTGGGCCCTCATCTATCAGGAGATTCTTTATATACCACGATTTTTGCTCAGGGTTTTTCTGCTCTGCATTTGAAAGAGCAGATTTTATAAGTTTTCTAATAATAAGTGCTCCTTTATTCGGCACATTTTGAAGTGCCTTCATTGCAAATTCTGCTTCCTGATTGATGACAATCGGTCTCAGATATCTTAGTTTTCTGCAACTTATTCTTACAAATTTTGCTTTCGCAATTACTTCCATCAGGTCTTCTCCATAGTTCTTTCAGTGTGTGCGCCATGCCCGTGGAATATTCTTGTTGGTGCAAACTCACCAAGTTTGTGCCCAACCATGTTTTCCGTTATATAGACATTGATAAATGTTCTTCCATTGTGAACGGCAAATGTATGCCCCACAAATTCAGGAATTATTGTTGAACGTCTTGACCATGTTTTGATTGATTCCTTTCTTCCTTTATCTTTCATCTTCTCAATCTTTTCCAGTAAAATCTTGTCAACAAAAGGTCCTTTTTTCAGGGATCTCATTTCTTACACTCCTATTTTTTTCTCTTCTGAACAATAAATTTGTTTGAATATTTCTCAGGATTGCGTGTCTTGTATCCTTTTGTGGGTTTTCCCCATGGTGTTTGAGATATATTGCCCTTGCCTCTTCCCTCACCGCCTCCATGAGGATGATCTACAGGGTTCATCGCAATACCTCTTACAGTGGGTCTTATTCCAAGCCACCTGGTCCTTCCAGCTTTGCCAAGTGAAACATACTTGTGCTCGGGATTGCTGACTCTTCCCACAGTAGCCATACACGCAAGAGGAACCAGCCTTACCTCTCCGGAAGGAAGTTTAACAGAAGCAAATCGGTCTCCCTTTGTTACAAGGATAGCAGAACATCCTGCTGCCCTTACAATCTGTCCACCTTTACCGGGCTGAAGTTCAATATTACAAATGTCTGTTCCCTCCGGGATTCTTGATAGTGGCAGTCTGTTTCCTGGAAATATCAGTGCATTTTCTCCGCAGGAAATTCTTGAACCCACACTCAAACCTGCAGGAGCAATAATATATGCCTTTTGACCGTTAACATATTGAATCAATGCTATTCTTGCGGTTCTGTTAGGGTCATATTCTATACTGACAACCTTCGCCTCAACTGGTCTTCCCTTGAAGTCAATAATTCTGTATCTCTTTTTATGACCGCCTCCGCGATGTCGAACAGTTATCCGTCCGGTATTGTTTCTTCCGCCTGTTTTTTTCTTCCCGAAAACAAGATTTTTTTCTGGCTTTTGTCTTGTTATTTCTTCAAAGTCAGGAAGTATCGCGTGCCTCTGACTATTGGTAATCGGCTTCAGTTTACGTAACGGCAATTTTATCTCCTTCTTTCAATGTTACAATCGCTTTCTTATAGGATGGTCTATATCCTTCATGAAACATACGATATTTTCTCTTTTTTCCAGGCATATTGATGATTGCAACAGAAACAACCGAAACCTTATAAATCTGTTCAATCGCCATTTTAATCTGGTTCTTTCTTACATTTTTTGCAACAGCAAATAGATACTTATTTTCACTCGCAAGGGCAGTCGCCTTTTCTGTCACAAGTGGATATTTTATTATTGTGTACGGGTCAAACATTTCTTTCTCCGCAGCATATGTTCGTCAGGAATGGAAAAACCTCTGACTGGGCAATGATGCAGTCGTGGGTTAATACAATATAAGGATTTATCCGCTCAGCATAACAATATGAGACATTTTCTATGTTTCTGATGCATTTTACAAGTTCATTCCTGCTCTGAAAATTTTTGTTGAGCACAACAAGAATTTTATTTTCTGAAAGCCCGATTTTTTTCAGGAAACTGGAAAATATTTTTGTCTTTGGTTGTTTGATTTCGTCATCTGAAATGTTAACCAGAATTAACCTGTCTTCAACTATTCTTGTTTTCAGAGAATCTTTCAAGGCAGCATTCTTCATTTTTTCTGGAAGGCTTTGATGGTAGTCCCTGTTCTTTGGGCCAAAAACGATTCCTCCGTGCCTCCAGATAGGACTTCTAATAGAACCAACCCTCGCCCTTCCAGTACCTTTCTGCCGCCACGGTTTCCTTCCAGACCCTGATACATCGCTTCTTGTTTTGGTTGATGCGTTTCCCTGTCTTTGATTTGCAAGAAAAGCAACAACATACCTGTGAAGGACATCCATATTGGGCTGGAAGTCATCTATCTGCACGTTTTCGCTCCCTACCTTTTCGCCTGATAGATTGTAAACCGGTATTTCCCTCATTTTGTCCTCTGTTTCTTAACTGCATATCTTACAAAAACAAGGCCATTTTCTCCGCCTGGTACAGCACCCTTTACCATCATGATATTTTTTTCAGGAATTATTTTATAGATTTGTAGGTTCTGCACGCTCACATTCGCATTGCCCATATGACCTGCCATTTTTCTTCCTTTTATAACCCTTTGAGGATTACCGCCGCCTATTGAACCAGGTTTTCTGTGCTGCATTGACCCTCTTGTCGCGGGTCCTCCCTTAAACCCATGTCTCCTGACAACCCCCTGAAATCCTTTACCTCTTGATCTTCCAGAGATATCCACGTATTCACCTTCTTTGAAAACAGATATGTCTATCTGCTGTCCTGAAGTAAAACCCGAAATATCACTTTCATCCATCCTGACCTCTTTCAGGTATTTCAGAGGAGGCAGGTTTGCCTTTTTGCAGTGTCCTGTAACTGGCTTTTTTGACTTTTTTTCAGAAATTGCCTGGTACCCAATCTGTATGCTTGAATAACCATCGGTATCTTTCGTCTTTATCTGTGTTATAAAACACGGACCAACCTCAAGCACTGTAACTGGTACAATATTTCCGTTCTCTTCCATAATCTGCGTCATACCTAATTTTTTCCCCAGCAGCCCCATTTGCATAAATCACTCCAGTTTCATTTCAACTTCAACACCAGCAGGAAGATTCAAATGACTCAATGCATCAACAGTTCTTGTGCTTGGTTCAAGTATATCAATCAATCTTTTGTGGGTACATATTTGAAATTGTTCACGGCTTTTCTTATTCACATGAGGAGACCTCAAAACGGTGTAGATCTGCTTTTTTGTGGGAAGCGGTATTGGACCGATAATTCTGACGCCAGTACCCTGCGCTATTTCAATAATCTGTTTTACTGATTCATCAAGAACTCTGTGGTCAAAACTTCTTAATTTGATTCTTATTCTCTTTTTCTCCATAGATTTCCTCAGGCGATAATTTCAGTGATTGCTCCGGAACCAACTGT
>DYKA01000043.1 GCA_020722805.1 Vermiphilus sp. | reverse complement strand
TGCAGAAGATGAGATACACTGGTGACACCCATTGAGATTGTGGATAGTTAAATCAAGCCTTTCCCAACCATTCCTTCATCCTCCCTTCCCCCTTCATAAATCCCCCTACATTCTCCCCCTTTGAAAAAGGGAGAGGACGAAAAAGGGGATTAAGGGGGATTTCAAAAGGAAGGAGAAAGAGGGAGAATCAATGGAAAGGGAGGAAAAAGAAAAGTAAAAGTGCTATCTATGACCCGTTTCACACAAAGGGTTGATATCCTGATTGACAGTGTTGTATAATATTATTAACAGATAAGGAGGATATATGGGTTTATACTTTATTCGTGCAACATTTGTTCTCATAAGTGCATTTGCAGGCTCTGTCTTCTGGATGGAAAACAAGCTGAACGGTATAGTGATCGGGCTTGTTGGAAGTTTTATAATAGTTGGCCTTGAATTACTGATGCAGAAGATTCCATTTAGAAAATTTGTTATGGCTGTGGTCGGGCTTATTGTGGGTTTGGTTGTTGCAATTCTTATCGCAAATTTTGTTTTGCTTGTTCCATTTGCCACACCGAGACAGGAAAACGGAGTGAGATTTGTTCTTTATTTCATTTTCAGTTATCTCGGCATTATGATTGGAATAAGGGGTGTCGGTGAACTTGGATTTATTTTCCCTTATTTTCATCAGTTCAAGGCAGAAGCAATGAGAGCGATTGTCATTGACAGCAGTGTGGCAATAGACGGAAGAGTGTACGAACTTGCAATAAGCGGATTTGTTGAAGGAACAATCATAATTCCCACCTTCATTATAAAGGAATTACAGGAACTTGCTGATTCCGCAAGTGAAATGAAACGACAGCGAGGCAGAAGAGGACTTGATACATTGAACAGAATGAGAAACGACAGCAATCTTGATGTAAAGGTTTATGATGTTGAATATCCTGACATTGAAGGAGTGGATGCGAAACTGGTAAAACTTGCTTCTTCAATCGGGGCGAGAATTCTCACAAATGATTTCAATCTTACCAAGGTTGCTGAAGTGAAGAATGTCAAGGTCTTGAATCTGCACAACCTTGCGACCTTGATGAGAGCAAAACTAATGGCTGGGGAAACTCTTCAGATCAAAGTTGTGAGAGAAGGCAAGGAACACGGACAGGGTGTTGGATATCTTGAAGATGGAACGATGGTTGTTATTGAGGATGGCGCAAAGCATATCGGGAAAACAGTTGAAACAGTGATAGACAGTACAATACAAACAGTTAGCGGCCGCATTATTTTTGCCAAGTTGAAATGATATGTTGCATCGTTGTTGCTGCTGGCAGAGGGAAGCGATTCAAAAGCAAGATACCTAAAACATTGTTTTTAATGCAGGGTATTCCAATTGTTGAATATTGTCTGCGCACTCTTTCAATGAGTCCTCTGATAGACGAAGTAATCCTTGTCATGCAGAAAAGATTTGTTAACAACACTCAGGTTTCTATCTGGAAAAAGTCCTTCAGCAAACTGGTAAGGGTTGTTCCAGGTGGGAAATACAGAAGTCAGTCAGTATTGAATGGACTTTCACATTGTTCAGAAAAATGCGATATTGTTCTTATTCACGACGGGGCAAGGCCTTTTGTAAGTGAAAATCTTATCGGCAGAGTTGCCAGGGCGGCAGAAAAATATGGAGCATGCATTCCAGTATGGCCTGTCAATGGCTCTGTAAAATTAGTGAAGAAAAATAAGGTTGTTTCAACAATTCTTGAGAATGAACTTCAGATTGCCCAGACACCACAGGGGTTCAGAAAAGAAATCATTGAGAAGGCATTTATGCTCAACAGAAAGAATCTCAGGGGCCTTCCTGATGAAGCATCATTGTGTATGAAGGCGGGTTTTGATGTGTATACAGTGTGTGGAGAAGCAAGAAACATAAAGATTACAACAAGGCAGGATCTGCGTTTGGCTCTTGCCATATGTGGTTCATACGCTTCTTAAATCAGAAAAGGACATATATGAAAAAGAAAACAGGCGTGTGTTTCCCCCTTGGTTTTAAGGCAGCAGGCATCAACTGCGGAATTAAGAAAGAGAAAAAAGACCTTGCTGCCATTATCTCAGAAACGGACTGCATTGCCGAGGCGTGTTCAACAACAAACAGGGTTAAGTCGTATTCCCTCCTGTGGTCTCTGAAGAACATTAAAAATCCAGTGAGAGCCATTCTTATCAACAGTGGTAATGCGAATGTTTTAGGTGGCAGGAATGGCTGGGAAATAACGTGCAACATCATGGAAGAATTTTCAAAAGTTATTGGTGTAAACAGCAGACATCTTCTCTTTGCTTCAACAGGTATCATAGGGAAACTGCTTCCAGAAGAAAAAATCATCAGCAGCCTCAAGACACTGGTGGAAACTGCTTCATACTTCGGTGGAAACGACGCGGCAGAGGCAATAATGACAACTGATAGGTTCCCCAAGCAGATAGAGATTGAGACATCAATTAAGACGCATAGAAAAAGCCGGTTTGTTCATATAGGAGGTATGGCAAAAGGTGCTGGTATGATATGTCCCAGTATGGCAACGATGCTTGCATTTATAACAACAGATGCTGCTATTTCGCGCTCTGCATTGAAGGATGCTCTAAGAAATGCTGTGAACGATAGTTTCAATATGATCACAGTTGACAATGACCAGAGTACAAATGATTTTGTCGTATGTTTTGCAAACGGCCTGGCAGGCAATAAGACCATTCAGAAGGACACCAGGGATTTTGAAGAATTTTCTGAAGGACTTTCAAGCGCCTGTGAATTTCTTGCAAAAAAAATTGCTGAAAACGGCGAAGGTTCAGACCGACTGATAGAGGTAAAGGTTGACGGTGCATGGTCAGAGAAAGATGCAAGAAGAATTGCAAGAAAAATAGCAGGTTCAAACCTCGTAAAAGCGGCAGTAACCGGTGCATGGCCTAACTGGGGAAGAATCGCCGCAAGTGCTGGTTCTGCTTGCACCAGGTTTGATCCGCAGGCAATGAAGATCTTTATAGGGAAATATATGGTTTTTGACGGATTTCCATGCAGGATTGATGAAACTATTTTGAGAAAAGAATTATCAAAACAACAGGTATCCATAAGGGTATCCTTAAATTCAGGAAGGGCAAGTGCTACTGCCTGGGGATGTAACCTTACAGAACAATATGTGAGAATAAACATGGAAAAAGAGTGAAAATATGGCAGAAAAAAGAGACTACTATGAGGTTCTGGGCGTAGGCAGGAATGCATCTCTGGATGAAATAAAAAAAGCATATAGAGACCTTGCTTTGAAGTATCACCCGGATAGGAATCCTGGAGACAAGCAGGCAGAAGAAAGGTTCAAGGAGATTACAGAAGCATACGAGGTTCTGAGCGACCCTGAAAAAAGAAACACCTATGACCAGTTCGGACATGCCGGGTTCGGCCCTCAGGGATTTGATTGGAGGCAGGATTTCGGAAGGGTGAGAATGGATTTTTCTGATATTTTCGGGGATTTTTTTGGTGATTTTTTCTCGGACATTTTCGGCAGGCAGACAGAACCGTCCAACCATGGTGAAGATGTGGAGATGCGAATTTCCATTCCTCTGCGCGATGCCGCCAGAGGCACAGAAAGAACGATTAGTGTTTCTGTCTATGAAAAATGTCCTGTGTGCGATGGAACAGGAAGCAAAACCAAAAAAGGTACAATTGAATGCCCTCAGTGTCATGGAACAGGTAAGGTCAGATATTCACAGGGTTTCATAACAATTAGCCAGCCATGCCCGAGATGCAAGGGTGAAGGTTCAATTATTGCAGACCCATGTGTAAATTGTCATGGAACAGGAAGGGTAAGGGTAATGCACAAGATAAATGTGAAAATTCCTGCAGGCATTGAAAGTGGAATATCCCTTCGTTTAAGAGGTATGGGAAATGCTGGGCCCAGAGGCGGTCCGCGAGGAGACCTTTATGTAACTGTTTTTGTGGAAGAGGACGAGTTTTTCAAAAGAAAGGGATATGACCTTTACTGTGAGGTTCCTGTTTCTGTAATAACTGCTGCTCTGGGTGGCGAAATAGAGATTCCCACCCTGAGCGGGAAGGTCAGGGCAAAGATTTCCCCTGGAACACAGGATGGCACTGTTCTCAGGTTGAGAAATCTTGGAATTCCAAGAAGTTCCGGGAAAGGGAGTCTTTTTGCAATAATCAGGGTTATTATGCCGCGAGGTTTTTCAAGAGAAGAGAGACGGCTCTGGGAACAACTCAAGGCAGTTGAAGATGAAAGAAACTATCCTGAAATTCAGAAATATCGTCGGAAACTTTCTGGTTCGTAAATATCATGGAAAGAATTTTCAAGTTAGAATCCCGGTTCAAACCCGCAGGAGATCAGCCGCAAGCAATTGAGTCCCTTGTGAGAAATCTCAATAACGGTGCAAAATGGCAGGTTCTTCTTGGAGTCACAGGAAGCGGAAAAACCTTCACAATGGCAAATGTTATTGAGAGAGTCCAGAAACCTGTTATTGTGATATCCCACAACAAAACCCTTGCAGCCCAGCTGTATAGTGAATTCAGGCAATTCTTTCCCGAAAACAGGGTGAGGTATTTTGTGAGTTATTATGATTACTATCAGCCAGAGGCATACATACCGGCAACAGACACATACATTGAAAAAGATGCTTCAATCAACGAAGATATAGACCGTCTGCGGCTTGCAGCAACAAGCGCAATCCTGTCAAGCAGGGATGTAATTATTGTTGCGAGTGTTTCCGCCATATATCCGCTTGGTAGTCCTGAAGACCACAGGCGGCTGATGCTCAATCTTACTGTAAAACAAAAAGTTGGAAGGAAAGATATTTTGAGAAAACTTGTTGAAATTCAATATGAGAGAAATGATTTTGACCTGACTCGCGGGAAGTTTCGTGTGCGAGGTAACACAATTGAATTGATACCTTCATACGAGGAAATGGGAGTGAAAATTGTCCTCAACAGTCAGGAACTTATCGCTCTTGAGAGATTTGATCCATTTACAGGCAAAACAATATCACAGCAACAGCAGATTTCCATATATCCGGCAAAGCATTTTGTCAGTCCCCCCGACAAGATTGAAAGAGCGCTGAAGACGATAAGAGAAGAACTTGAAATTGAACTTGAGAAATTCAGAAAACAGGGAAAGATTCTTGAAGCCGAGCGGCTTGAAATGAGGACAAAGAATGACCTTGAAATGCTTGCAGACCTTGGCTACTGTCATGGAATAGAAAACTATTCAAGACATCTTTCAGGCCGCTTTCCAGGAGAAAGGCCCGAGTGTTTGCTTGATTACTTTCCGGATGACTATCTACTTTTTCTGGATGAATCGCATATGACAATACCTCAGATTCGCGGTATGTTTGCCGGTGATAGATCCCGCAAGGAAACCCTTGTTCAGTATGGGTTCAGATTGCCTTCTGCGATTGACAACAGGCCACTTACCTTTGAAGAGTTTGAAAGTATGATAAATCAGGTAATATGTGTTTCTGCAACGCCGGGACCGTATGAACTTGAAAAAATTGGTGTCAAAAAAGTTGGGGAACGGTCATTGTTTCTTGTTCAACAGGTTATCCGGCCCACAGGTCTTGTGGACCCACCGATAATAGTGCTTCCAACTGAGAACCAGCTTGATGACCTTGTGGCAAGAATACGCGAAAGAATAAAGAAGAAACAGAGAACTCTTGTTCTGACAATAAGCAAGCAGCTTGCTGAGCAATTGAATGACTATCTGAAGGATCTTCATATCAAGGTTATGTATCTTCATTATGAGATTGATACCCTTGAAAGGATGGAGATTTTGAGAAAACTGAGAGATGCGACATTTGATGTTCTCGTGGGTATAAATCTTTTGCGGGAAGGACTTGACCTTCCTGAGGTAAGTCTTGTTGCTATACTTGATGCTGACAAGGAGGGTTTTTTAAGGTCAGAGCGTTCTTTGATTCAGATTGCAGGAAGGGCATCACGAAGTATTGATGGCGAGGTTATTATGTACGCGGACAGAATAACTGATTCAATGAAGGCAGCAATAGAAGAAACACAACGTAGAAGAACAATCCAGCAGGAGTACAACAGAGTTAACAACATCACCCCTCAACCAGTAATGAAACCAATACATCAGACAATAGGCGATATTATTGGAAGCAAGAAGAAAAAGGAACAGGAAATGTTGTTGCTTGAAGAAGAAAGTTATTATGGTAAGGACCTCACAAGGCTTTTGAGAAATCTTGAGAAAAAAATGATGGTATCCGCAAGACATCTTGATTTTGAAACAGCCATCAAATACAGGGAAAAAATTAAGAGGTTGAAAAACGAAAAATGAAAATAGGCAGGTTCAAGCATAAAAACATATCCTTCACCGGAATTGTAAAGGAAGATATGATTGGCTCGGTGGGCGATATCCCCATTGAAACAATCATTGAAACCTGCAGGATGTCAGGGCTTGAGTCAAGCATATCCTGCTGGTTTTCGCTTGACGAGGTGGAATATCTTCCGCTTTTGAAACCGGGCAAGATAATTTGCCTTGGTCTTAATTATCGGAGCCATGCTGATGAAGGGAAATGGCAGATTCCAGATGAACCAATCTATTTTGAAAAATCATCATCCTGCGTCATACCAAATAAATCACCAATCTGCATACCGGAAAACGCGGGCAGGGTTGACCCTGAGGTTGAACTGGCTCTTATCATAGGAAAAACATGCAGGAAAGTATCAGAACACGATGCCACATCCTGCATCGCAGGATACACAATCCTCAATGATGTCACCGCTCGCTCAATTCAAAAAGCAGACCAGGAAAAGAAATACCCGTGGTTCAGGTCAAAAAGCATGGACACATTCTGTCCCATTGGTCCCTGGATTGTTACATCCGACGAGATAAGCCCGGAGGAAGAATTGAGGATAGAATTAAGGATTAATGAAAAGACAAAGCAGAGCTCAAAAACTGGCCTTATGCTTTTCAAGATATCCAACATTATTACTGCAATTTCAAGATATCTTACCCTTTATCCAGGTGATATTATTTCCACTGGAACTCCCGAAGGAATAAGTCCAATCAAACCCGGAGATATTGTTGAATGTGAAATTGAAAAAATCGGCATTCTTTCCAATCCTGTGATTTCCAATGGCTCCGGTTTATAAACTGACGAAGGATACTGAGAAAAATATTATTGAAGCAATTACTGATGTGCTCAGAAATTCTGGTATTGTGATTGTTCCAACAGATACTGTGTACGGGCTTGTTTGTGATGGTGAAAATGATTTCGCAAAAGAAAATATTTACAAGTTCAAGAACAGACCAGTGAGCAAGCCCCTCATTGCTTTTGTCAGAAATATTGCACAAGCAAGAAAAATTGCCTGCATTCAGGAGGCATCACTTGATTTTATAATGAGGCGCTGGCCAGGAAAAAACACGTTTGTTTTCAAATCAAAAATTGAAAGTAAATATCTTGTTTCATCCAGCAAAACAATAGGTATTAGAATACCTGATTTTCATTTGATAAACCAGCTGTGCGAGATTTTTTCTTACCTTGCTTCAACAAGCGCCAATATTTCTTTTACAGGCAGTGCCTCAAGCATAGATGAGATAGAAGCAGATATAACAAACAGGGTTTCACTGATTGTTGATGCAGGAAAACTCTGTGGCAGAGAGTCAGCGATATGGGATATGACAGAATCTCCGCCAAAACTTGTAAGGGGAAGGATTCTTTTTGTTTGTTCCGGGAACTCGTGTAGAAGTCCAATGGCACAGTTTATTTTGAAACAGATTCTTTCTGGAATCCCCATAGATGTTATTTCTGCTGGTACCAGTACAATTGCCAGTGGCAGACCGTCCAGAGAAGCAGTTGAGGCTATGAGGGAGATGGGAATAGTTGTGGACGATTTTATTACCCAGCAGTTAACAGAAAAGATTATTGATTCTTCAGACCTTATTTTTGTGATGGAAGAAAAACACAGAAGTACAATACTTCAGATGTCTTCGGCGTCCTGTGATAAAATAATTCTGCTTGACATACCTGATCCTGCAGGCAAAGATATTTCTCATTACAGGGAAATAAGAGACCTGATTAAAGATAAGATAAAAAAACAGGTATTAACAAGGATAAAAAAATGAGAATAGGAATAGCAAGCGACCACGCCGGTTTTGAGATGCGGCTGTATGTTATTTCTTACCTTAAAAAAGAAGGATATGATGTTGTGGATTATGGTCCTTCTGTTTTGAAAAAGGTTGACTATCCTGACTATGCTGCAAAGGTTGCATTTGATCTGTCATCAAGCAAGATAGACAGGGCAATTCTGATCTGCGGCACAGGTATAGGTATGAGCATTGTGGCAAATAGATTTCCGCGTGTTCGGGCAGCTTTGTGTTATAATCCTTTTCTTGCGGAAATCGCCAGAATTCACAACGACGCAAATGCTCTGGCGCTCGGCGGCAGAATAATTGCGAATGAACTTGCATGCGAGATAGTTCGTGTTTTCCTTGAAACAAAATTTGGAGGTGGAAGACACCTGAGAAGGGTTAAAAAGATTGAAAAATTGAACCTGAAAGGTATTAGCAATGACAGATGACGAAATACTCAGAATCTTCAATAAGACAGGTGCAATACTGGACGGACATTTTCTTCTTTCATCAGGACTTCACAGCAACAAATATTTTCAGATGGCGAAGGTTCTTCAGTTTCCTGAATTGGCGCGTACTCTTGGGGCAGAAATAGCAAAAAAGTATATTAATACAGATATAGATGCTGTCATCGGTCCTGCTCTCGGAGGTATTGTGCTTTCGTATGTCATTGCGGAACAACTCTGTGTAAGGTCTATATTTTCTGAAAGAGAAAAAGGTATTATGGTACTCAGAAGGGGTTTCAGCATTGAAAAAAATGAAAACATTCTTGTTTGCGAGGATGTTATAACCACAGGTGGTTCAGTTTCAGAGGTAATTGATATTGTTCTTTCATGCGGTGCAAATGTTGCGGGTATATGCTGCCTTGTGCAGAGAGGAACTCATGGCCTTAAATTTCCGGTTCATTATCTTCTGAAGATGGACATCAAAAATTACGAGGAATCTGATTGTCCTATGTGCAGGCAGAATCTTCCCCTTGTAAAACCAGGCAGCCGTCAGTAATCAAGTGACCTTAACTGTTCTTCGCTGAACCCAAAATAATGACCTATTTCATGAAGCAGAACCTCTTCAACCTTATCTTCAAGTTCTCTTCTGTTTCTGCAGATTTTTTCAAATGCCCGTCTGTAAACAATAATCTTATCAGGCATTACAAAATTATAATTGCTTCTCTTTCCAAATGGGACTCCATGATACAACCCGAGAAGGCGAACTGACCTGGTATCATCAACGAAGAATTCAACATTCTCAAGTTTTCTCTTAAAAAACTCTGGCAATTTTTTTATTTTCTGGTAAACTATTTCTTCAAGGTCCTTGCGGTCAATTTCCATAAAATTATTTTACCATATGGAGGTAAGAATGATAATAGTCGGAGAAAGAATAAACGCAACAAGAAAACAAATCCGCGCAGCCCTTGGAAAAAAAGACAGTGATTTTTTTCTTAAAGAGGCAAGGATTCAAATTGAATGCGGAAGTGATTTTCTTGATTTAAATGCTGGTACAGGAACAGGTCATGAAGCAGAAGACCTTGCATGGTTGATAAATCTTATTCAGTCGGCTTATCCCGATGCAAAACTTGCACTTGACAGCTCAAATACAGGTGTAATTGCAGAGTGTCTTCCCATGGTGAAAAACAAACCCATAATGGTCAATTCCATCAATGCAGAAACAAAAAAATTGAATGAGTTTTTACCCCTGTTGAAAAACTTTCCAGATGTTTACATCATAGCATTAACAATGGATGATTCAGGAATACCTGCTTCCTGGCAGAAAAGGGTTGAAATTGCAGACATCCTTCATAATAAATTGACTGAAACAGGAATCAAAGAAGAAAACATTTTTTATGATGCTCTTGTACAACCAGTTAGCACTAATACCGAAGCGTTCATCAATTACTTGAAATCTCTCAGGGCGATAAAGACAAACCACCCTGCAACGAGATCAATATGCGGGCTTTCAAATGTTTCTTTTGGACTTCCAAAAAGAAAACATATCAATAAGTATGCATTTGCACTTGCTATGTACGAAGGACTTGAAGCAGTCATCATTGACCCAACTGAACCAGGGGTAATGGAAGCAAGGTGTGTTACTGGTGTTTTGACAGGCAAAGACCAATTTTGTCTTAATTATATCTCAATCTTCAGGGAAGGCAAAATATAAAATCGGGGCGTAGCGTAGTCCGGTTTAGCGCACCAGAATGGGGTTCTGGGGGTCCCCGGTTCAAATCCGGGCGCCCCGACCAAGTTAGACATTGGGGTAAATCCTTACGTTACAGATTAAAAATTATCAACACTGGGGGCTATTAAATCCAGGATTAAATACTATAAATGCAACTTAATTCCAATACCCAAAAGATTATCTACGACCCATCTCATCAATAATTTGACTGGGCCTGATTATGAAAGTAAAATCAGGTGAAAAAAGGAGAAAATGGGTCAGCAATTCAACTGTGGAATAAGCGAGTCACTGATTGCAAAATATGCTGGTATAAAACTATTCCGGCTCCATTTTGATCCTGATGCAATTATCTTCGCATATCAAAAAGCCAGGGAATTAGCAAATAGAATTGGAATAGAAGCGCCTGTGCCGCATCTTGCAGGATTTGCATACCCACATGTTGCAACCCTTGGATGCGAAATAGTTTTTCCTTTTGATTCAGAACCAAAACCATTGCCACTTTTGAAAAGCCCACAGGACATAGATAAACTTTCAGAACCCGAAGATTACCTTTCAGCACCGCTGATTCAGAAGAAATTGGGGACACTTGAAAAATTGCTTGAGAAAGAACCAAAAGCAGTTAAAACAATAGGACATCTCTATGAAGGACCAGTAACAACAGCAGTTCTTCTGATGGGAGAATCATTTTTAACCCTGCCGTACGATGACCCGAAAAGGGCTCATAAGCTACTTCAGTTTTGTGCAAGATCCGCAGTGAATTATGCGAATGTCATAAGAAAACGGCTTGACATTCCGATTGAAACCTGCCCTGTTTCAATTCCAGATGACTTTGCAGGAATGTTTCCGCCAAAAATTTTTGAGGAATTCGTGCTTCCATACTGGGAAATTGTTTATTCAGGAATGCAGGCAACAGAAAGATACCTGCACAGCGAGTTATTAAGAGTTGAGCATCTTCCACTTTTGAAAAAAGTCAGGATTGATTTATATGATCCGAGCGCAGACCAATATCTTACTCCTGAAATTCTTCAAAAACACTGTCCGTGCAAATTTACGCTTCTTATAAAGGAATGGGAGATTGACAGCTTTTCTATAAGAGAACTTGAAAATCTTTATGAAAGATATGCGAAATGTAAGCCAGAAGCTATAAGTTTCTGGTTATGTTTTCTCGAGCATGAACAAAAGATTATTGCATTACTTGGAAAAGCCAGATCAATGGCATAGTTTTTACAGGGCCACAATCTATTATTCAAAAAGGGATAATGTATGCCGTGGTGGGAAAAAGAACCATTAAGAATAATTGAAATCGTTGATTGTTTTGATTTGCGTAGATTATCTCCTGAAGAAATTGCAAAAACCGTAAGGAAACTTGGTGGTAATGTTCAGCACTTCCACTGCATGGAATTATCAAAAGGATATGGTTCTGGTCTTGATGACCGTTCTCTGTATTTCAAGACATCAGTTAGTTCAACACAAAATCCCGATAAACTTGCCGAATGCATTCCATATGCGAGGAAATACAGAATTAGAGTTGTTGTTTATTTCAATGTCCACTGGTACACACCTGATTTCGGAAAAAAATGTCCTGACTGGGTACAAATAAAAGAAAATCATCAACCGATAGATGATGTTTATGGAACAGGTACTTCGTTCTGTATCAACAGTCCCTATAGAGAATGGGTTTTTCAGATATTAAAAGATCTCTGCAAATATGAAATAGATGGAATTTTTTATGATGGGCCGATATTTTTTTCAAACACATGCTACTGCAACTGGTGTCAGAAACTTTTCCATGATAAAACAGGCGAGGATTTGCCACCAAAATCCGAAAGAAATAACCCATTGTGGAAGGCGTTTGTTGAATTTCAGGCAGAAAGTATGGAAAACTTTCTCAGGGAGTCAAACCGGATCATAAAAAGTTTTAATCCTGAGATACTTTTCTATATGAATGGAAACAGCAACTGGCCTTACTGGCCAACAGGCAGGGATAATCACCGCATTATAAGACATACTGATATTCTGGGTGCTGAAGGCGGATTCATATATGGGGATCTGAACCAGACGCCCATATTCAAGCCAGGCCTGACAGGGAAATTGCTTTCATCACAGTCAGATAAAAAGCCATCTGTCGTCTTTGATTGCGCCGGTCATAAACCATGGAGCTGGTATATTCTTCCAGAAACAGAAATATCACTTCTCCTTTACGAAACCTGTTTTTCGGGCTCAAATTACTGGATTGCTGTTTTCCCAGATGACATCAATCAGCCGGAAATGAAAGCAATCGCAAGGTTTGGAAATTTTATTAAAAAGCATCCTGAGGCCTTTTATAAAACAGAGTCATTGTCCAGTATTGCCATTGTTTGGCCATCAAAATCAGCGGAGGCATATACTGGTTCAGGCATACCGCTGACTGATTTTACTTCTGTTGTTGAAGGCGAAGAAATCGGAAATCTGCATATGGAATTTGATGGTTTCTATGAAGCTCTTTCAAGGGTTCAGGTTCCTTTTGATGTAATTGATGAACAGAACTTTGATTCTCTTGATAAATACCAGATTGTTATCCTTCCAAACGTTGCGTGCCTTTCTTTGAATGACTGTGAAAAACTTAAAAGATTTGTATACAATGGTGGCAATCTTGTAGCGAGCTTTGAAACATCTCTTTATGATGAAAATGGAAAAAGAAG
>DYKA01000042.1:6172-13051 GCA_020722805.1 Vermiphilus sp. | reverse complement strand
AAGCAAAAGTGTTACCTAAATACCCTACTTGTACAGGTTGATGCAAGAATACCTGACTATAAAAAATTAATGCTCGGCTTTGTTTCTTACAAGAACTTCTCTCCTCCCCTTGTTACAGAGAATATTCCGGAAGAGGTGATTGTTAATCCTTTTATTCACAACTACAAGGGCTATAAAGGCATAGTTGTTCATTTGCTGAATTGTCTGGGGACAAAATTTGACACTTATGCCGTTACTCCAGATGATTCCACCTATGAATTTCTTGATTATCCTTCGCCCAGAAACTTTATCCCCAAGGATAAATCAATGAGTATAAAGGTAAAGGCAAAAGACATAAAAAATGTTTACCTTATTTCTCCAGATTTTACAGAGGTAGTAAAGTTAAGGTTTAATAGAGGAAAAGACGGATACTACTGCATAGAAGTACCTGATTTGGGCAGGTATGAGATTATCTATATTGTTCAGGGAAAAAAAGACCTGGTAAAAGATGTATTATTATCAACAACAGAAGAGTTTCCCACTATCCAACCTTTTCCGACACAAACTACTCTGGTAGAGACAGAAAAGGTGAAGACGAAAGAGAGAAAACCTGATTTAATTGAAGCAGATGACTTTTCAGTCACTAAATCTACCGTGCAGATATATAAAAACTATAACTGGAATATAAAAGACACAATAGCAAAAGATGGGGTCTGTGTTTTCGGAAAAGGGTCAAATCTTTTTGAGATGAAAGGCAGTTTTAATCTTGAGGTAATCCCTAATTCTTTATCTCTGGAAATTTGTGCCCTTAACGATAATTCAGAAAAAAAATGCTTGATAGAGATTCTGATTAATGGCAATTCAATTTTTAAAGGGTCGAATGAATTTGCCTCTGATGAGTGGTTAACCAAAACCTATACGGTTGATACAAAGTTGTTAAAAAAAGGAGAGAATATAGTTACTATTAGAAATCTTGAAGATTCCACGAAAGTGGACTCTCCACCCTGGTTTATGGTAAACCAGATAAAAATAATTAAAAAATAAGGTAAGTCCTCAACCAACCACGTTCTTTCTCCCCCTTAAGGGGGGAGGATTGAGGTGGGGGTGAATTCACAAAACTCCCTATTACACCCTCACCCGTCTTGTCCTGCGGGCTTCGGTCAGCGGGCTCACTCTCTCGGCCTTAGTGCTAAACGGTGCTCTTTCTTCATCGCACTGGCATCTCCTGATACCCCCAATGGTTTCAACCTTTCTAAACCTCTCCACTCTTGGAGAGATTTATAGTGATAAAATTATTTTTTTATACTTTGAAATTCCGATGCTTTAAGATAAAATAAGAGCATGGAAAAAAATCCTCCGAATTTATTTATTAGATTTGAAGAAAAACACCCTGCTATCAAATTTGCAGCAAAACAGTTATACAGTTATCTCAATGCAGCTGGAATAAAAACAAAAATATCTCCAAACAAAACAAAGTCAAAAAACAGTGTAATTCTCCTTGTTACAAAACCCTCAGAAGATGACCATATTTCAATAAAATCGGAAAGGGATGGATATATCATTTCTGGCTCAAACCCGAGAAGTGTACTTTTTGCCTCATACAGATTTTTATATGAACTTGGATTTAGATGGATAAGACCAGGAAAACGCGGAGAGATAATTCCCCGGATTGCAAGCATAAGAAAAAATATCAACATTGATGAAAAAGCGTCGTATAAATACAGAACACTATGCATTGAAGGCGCAACATCACTCCAGCATATAATCGACCTTATTGACTGGGCAGCAAAAAACTATATGAATGGATATTTCATACAGTTTGACCTCGGTATGCACTTTTTCAAAAGATGGTATCAACATACTGATAATCCCTGTATGAAACCAGAAAAATTTGAAAAGGATGACGCTGAAAAAGTAATCAATCGGATAGCCAACGAGATTAAAAAACGAGGTATGAGAATTGAAAAAATGGGACACGGCTGGACATGCCGCGGCCTCGGTATTGAAGGTGAAGGGTGGGACCCTGAAAAAGACACTCTTAAAAAAATACCCGATAAAAGACAAAGCTGGCTTGCAATGATTGATGGAAAAAGAGAATTTTTCAAAAATGTTCCCCTGAACACTAATCTTTGCTATTCAAATCCTGAAGTAAGGTCTGCAATCACAGATGCAATAGTTGACTATGCTGAAAAACATCCTGGTCTTGACGCACTTCACTTCTGGCTTGCAGACGGCTCAAACAATAATTGCGAGTGCGAGAATTGCAGGAAGGCAAGGGTCTCTGATTTTTATGTGATGATGCTAAATGAACTTGATGAAAAACTGAGTGTGCGCAATATTCCCACAAAAATAATTTTTTTGATTTATGTTGACCTTCTCTGGCCTCCTGAAAAGGAAAAGATAAAAAATCCAGATAGATTTATTATTATGTTTGCTCCTATAACAAGAAGTTATATTCAGTCATTTGCTGATACAACATCCGATGAGGGCATAAAACCATACATAAAAAATAAACTTGAGTTTCCAAAAAATGCAGCAGACAATATGCTTTATCTTGAAAAATGGCAGGAAATGTTTAAGGGCGAAGGGGTTGATTTTGATTATCATATTATTTGGCCCTGTTATTATGATTTGAATCATTTCACCCTTGCAAAGGTGCTTCATAAGGACATTGCATATTTGAAAAATATGAACCTGCACGGCTTTATCTCGTGTCAGAACCAGCGAGCATCTTTCCCAACAAATATTTTGATGGATGTTCTTGCAAGAACCCTGTGGAACAGGAAGATTTCATTTAATAGAATCGTTGAAGAAACATTTTCAGACGCTTTTGGCAAAAAATATGGACAGGATGTTGTTAAATTTTTAAGAAAAATGTCTGATTTGTGGAAGGCTTTCTTTGAACCTGTCTTTATTCCAGAGCCCGACAAAAAAAGAATAACTCAGGGGCTTGAAAACATAAAGAAGATGCAAGAATTACATAAAAACTTCAAGATTCTGGTTAGAAAACAAAAAAAATCTACAAATGCCGCAGTTGGCTGGTCGTGGAAGTATCTTGATTATTATCTCAAACTTCTTGATATTTTGCTTCCTGCATATTCTGCGTATCTCAACAGGGCACCAGATTGTAAAGAAAAGTTTGAAAAGGTATTTGAGTTTGTGAGGAAAAACGAAAAAACCCTTCATCCTGCTTTTGATGTTTCAACATTTATGAAGGTTCTTCAGTGGAGGATAAACGAAGCACAGGGGATTTCATGACGCACAGACAAAGGGTTATTGCAGCAATCAAGGCCGAAAAAACAGATAGAGTCCCTGCTGATTACTATGGAACACCTGAGGCAACAAAGAAATACCTTGGACAATTAAGGTTGAAGGATGAATTTGAACTGATTGAATTTCTTGATACAGATGTAATACGCGCAACTGCAGGACCCGGCAGAGTAAAATTCAGCAGAGAAAGCCAGTTTTTGAAAAATGTTCAGACGCCTGAAGAAGTTAGAAAGATTTTAGAGGATATTCCGGCTCTTGATGACCTCATAGATAATACTCCAATCACTGACGCAAGGAAAAAACATCCCGATTATGCAATAATGACATACGGGCCTGGTTCCATATTCCTCGGAGCAAACAGTTTCTTCGGATATGAAACATCTTTAATGCATCACGCAACCAGACCAGACCTGATACAGGAATTGATTAACTGCAGTGTTGAATATGCAATTGCTGTGATTGATAAACTCCACAGGGATGTGGCAGATGCCGTTGATATTGTTTCTCTTGAGGACGACTTTGGAACTCAAACATCTCTTTATATAAGTTATGAAATGTTCTTGAAATTCTATAAGCCCGCATTTTCAAAGATTATCTCACATATAAAAAGGTATGGATACTTTGTGCAGTTTCATTCCTGCGGCGCTGTCTCCCGGCTTATAGATGATTTCATTGAAATGGGTGTTGATATTCTTGACCCTGTACAGGTTTCCGCAAAGGGCATGGACATTGAAACTCTTGCTGCAAAATACAGGGATAAGATATGCTTTCATGGCGGAATTGACACACAAAAATTACTGCCATATGGAACACCTGATGAAGTGAGAAAACAGGTCAAAAAAATTATATCCCTGTTTGACTGTAAAAAAATCTTTGTTTGTCCTTCACAGAATTTTCTTCCAGATATTCCGACTGAAAATCTTCTTGCGATGTATCAGGCACCGAGAAACTGCAGAAAATGAGAAAAGACGAAATTAAAAGCATCATCTCCACCTACAAAGAGATAAGGCCTGAAATAGAAAAAAAACTTGCCCAATTTGCAGAAACAGGTTCAAAATTAAATAAAAGGCAAATTCTTAATGAGATTTGTTTTTGCATTCTCACACCGCAATCAAAAGCAGAGGAATGCTGGAAATGTATTCAAAATCTGAATAAGGCAGAAATACTTGTTAGTGGTACAAAAAGTCAAATTCAAAAATACTTAAAAGGGGTAAGGTTTCACAGAACAAAATCAGAATCTATCGTTAAGACACGGGCATTGCTGCAAGAAATTATAAGTGTGCTAAAAGAAGAAAAAGACCCGATAAAAATAAGGCAATATCTTGTGAAAAATGTCAGGGGACTGGGAATGAAAGAGGCAACGCACTTTTTAAGAAATATTGGAAAGTCTGACAATCTTGCAATCCTTGACAGGCATATACTGAAAAAGTTATATAAACTTAAAATCATAGGAAACATTCCAAAATCAATCAGCATCAAGAAATATCTGAAAATTGAAAAAAAGATGCAGAAATTTGCGGATGATACTGGAATTCCTGTTTCACACCTTGACTTTATCTTCTGGCATCAGGAAACAAACAGAATATTCAAATAAATTCCCCACGCATTCTCCCCCTTTCTCAAATCCCCCACTTTGAAAAAGGGGGATTGAGGGGGATTGAGGGGGATTTTATTATTTCCAAACACCCGCAATCTTGAATTTGCACTTTTTACAAAGGCCATTAACCAGGTTGTTTTCCGCAATAATGTAGCCTTCTCTTGCAATTAGTTTGTACCCGCATTTAGGACAATAGGTATTTTCGCCTTCGTCTCCAACAATATTCCCGGTATAAACATAATAAAATCCTGCCTGTTTTGCTTTTCTTCTGAGTTCAAGAATCTTCTCAACAGGAGTCGGGTAATGGTCTGACATTCTGTATGTCGGAAAAAATCTTGAAAGATGCCATGGGATTTCAAAAGAAATTTTTCCCAATGACTCAATCAGCCAGTCAAAAACCTCACGGCTGTCGTTGTATCCAGGAATAATAAGGGTTGTAACCTCAACCCATATGCCGAGGTTTTTCATTGTTTTGATATTATTCAAAACAGGCGCCACATGAGCACCACAAAGATTCTGATAAAATTTTTCATCTCCTTTCAAATCAACATTTGCAGCATCAAGATATGGCGCAATTTTCTTCAATGCCTCATCACTCATATAGCCATTGGTAACAAAATTATTTTTCAGACCTGCCTGCTTTGCAAGTATGGCGCATTCATAGGCATATTCAAAGAAGATAGTTGGCTCAGTATATGTATATGAGATGCTTTCACATTTATACTTTTTTGCAAGATGCACAATTTCAGCAGGACTTATTTCAACTCCAGAAGGTTCGTAATCTACAGGTGCCTGAGATATCTCAAAATTCTGACAAAAATCACATCTGAAATTACAGCCAACCGTTGCAATAGAAAAAGATGTGCTTCCTGGAAGAAAGTGAAAGAAGGGTTTTTTTTCAATTGGGTCAACATTTTTTGCAACCGGGTTTCCATAAACAAGGGAATAAAGTTGCCCTCCTTTATTAATCCTTACCTTGCATATGCCGCGATGTCCATCACCAATTACACAATAGTGGTTGCACAGTCTACACCTGACCTTTTTCTCTGTTAATTTTTCCTGAAATAGAGCCAGATGCATTTGATCACTCCAATCTGTATGTAAGCATTATAGGCTGACCGTTTCTTAAAATCTCAAGAGTGGCAATTTTTGACTGACTTTTCAGGATGCCGTGATAAACAGCGTATGCTTTCCCGATACTGTCTATTAACACACCGTTTACCCTTCTTATAGTATCTCCTTCCTGAATGCCGGTTTCTGCAATAATGCTGCTGTCAGGAATCCTGTTCACTGTAAAGCCCTCAACCTTGCCTTCCTGAATATAAGGAGTAATACCAATAGATGAAATAAGTTTTGGGTCTGAACGAAATTTTTCAACGATATCATTCAGTTTGATATCCCTCGGCTGCTGTGGAGAGGGTATACTGACACTTGAACCTGAAGAGGTTGATGAAACAGGGCTTAAAACTGTTGATGTGGTGGAGGAAGAAGGAACAATCTTTACAGATGTATCTTTAACCGAAATCGCAGGTGTGCCGGATTGCGGTTTCTGCAGAGTCAGGGATATTTCCTTATCATCATAAAGAAAAACCAAACCTGATTCATTAATCTTGATTATTCTTGCGTTTTCTATGATATCTCCCTCCTCGCACAAAAAATCTGTTTTCCTGGCAGATATTTGTATGATTGCTTTTGATCCACCATCAGGGCTATAGATTATTCCTTTAAGCGTAATAAGAGAATCAAGAGAAGGCAAAGGTAATGGCTTCAAAATTGAAGTCGCAGGCCTTTGAGGAGGAGGCGGAGTATCAGCGAAAATTTTCCTGTCAAGAATTTCAGAATATTTTGATTTTCCGCTGCAAACTGAAAAACAAGATCCAAGAAAAACAAGTACCGCCGCACACAAAAAAACATGACTTGTTAATTGAAAAAATGTTTTACCGGTGTTCATAAATGTCCCCTTGTATATTATACCGTTCTCCTTCCTTTTGTAAATCCCCCCTCAATCCCCCTTTTGTCCCCCTTTATAAAAG
>DYKA01000042.1:2465-6072 GCA_020722805.1 Vermiphilus sp. | reverse complement strand
GGGAGATTTTGAGGGGGATTTTATAAAGGGGGAAATTAATGGATTTAGGACAGGGGGAAGGGAGGGTGAAAATTACAGAAGGCCTATTGAAATTCGCAGTATCAAAATCACATCACTAATATCAACTATTCCATCATTATCAATATCAGCCTTCTCAATATCCGGTTCATCAAGTTTAATCGCCATCCTTAAACATAGTATTACATCAGAGATATCAACAGCACTGTTACCGTCTATGTCTCCTCTACCCACTAATAAGGTATTATCTCCTGAAATTTCGCTTCCATAAGGATTTATGTTTGTAAGAATCTGACCTGAAAATTGATAATTGCCAGATGCTGTTAATGGAACATTCAAAGCATATGAAATAGTAAAGGAAGAAACTCTGCTCTGGCTAAACTTCAGCCACTTGTAAATCCTTTCAACAGGGTCAAATGCGCTGTATGACGGATTGACCATTGTCTCAACCATTGTCCAATCTGCTGGTATCTGTTCTTTTACAATAACACCATAAACACTTGTTTCCTCTACAACAACATCTATTGAAATCGTGACTGTTCTGCCTGGAATATATGTCGCGGGAAGATGTCTAACTGCAGATGTTTCAGCAAGGCACCAGATGGGAAAAAAAACTGTAAGAAAAAGAAGTTTATTAACCTTCATCACTTAGACCTATTGCTTTTCTCAACAGTAGTATAACATCTGAAATATCAATGACACTGTCCTCATTCATATCTCCGATAGCAACCACAGGTTCATCAAGCTGGATAGCCATCCGCAAAAGAAGAATAACATCAGATATATCTACACCGCGGTCAAGGTTCAAATCACCGGTTTCATAGTTCTGAAGAAAGATATCAGGCGCAGGCGAAAGATTTTCAATACCCGTCTCAAGTTCATTCCATCCATCAATACCTCCCTGGCAGAAAACTACTCCTGTACAGCCGGTTTCTAACTGAAAATAGTTCTGAAGGTCCTGAGTCCTTATTGACCCTGCATTGATAACCCACCAACCACTATCTTCCACAACATAACTGACTACCTGGGATACTGTATTGTCCGGATTTCTCAGGTAAAGATACATAATTGTACCTGGCGCGACATTTGCATCCTTGAATACCATGCCATATAAATTATTCCCAGGGGTAGGTGGACTGGAAATAATTTTCCCTGTGGTGCATATATAATGGTTGCCACCATTGTTGTAGATAATATCATTAGACACAATATCAATGTAGTATGTTGTTTCACTTTCTAAAAACTGTTCTTCACCACAAATAACATAATGGGTTGAGCCAGTATAAGAACTACCTCTAAAATCATAAACAACATTTGAAATATTTGACGGAGATGAACCATATTTTATATAACCAGTGCAGGATGAAAGGGTAACCCAGGATATTGCAAATGTATTATTTGTTATATTTGTAATTCTAACATCAAGTGGAGCCGCAGAAAAACAATAAATCCTTGATAAAAGGATGAAAAAAATGTATAAAAAAAGAGATTTTTTCATTTTTCAATGGTGATGACAGGAACGGGTCTGCTCTGTGAACATGGAAATGAAAAATTGGACTGGTTTCCTTCTGGTGAAAATACCACTATTTCCAGGAGGTCTCCAGTTTCAGACCAGGAAAAATATGATTGTAAATCAGATGTCCTCGCATTTCCGATATTTACTGACCAGTATCCATTTTCATTGACAGTGCCTACAGCAGCACCTGAACAATCAGAACTTCCTTTCCCATCTTTATCTTTTATTCTGACAAAAACAATTGCATCCTTTGCAGGAGCACCGTCACGCAATATCCTTCCATAAATCTGATAAGGAAAAGGTATTGAGAGAATTGGACCTGTTTTTACTGAAAACGGGTTCCCATTGTTATCTACATAATGCGTGCCGTCTGATAGCAGGAAATAATATTCTGTCTGCGGTTCAAGACCCGATATTGTAACAAAATGGACAAGCCCCTTGTAATCTGAACCTCTTTCATCATATGAAAACATAAAAGCATCAATTGTTTTCCAGTACTTCACAAAACCCTGGCACTTATGATTGGTTATCCACACAACAGAAAAAGAACAGTCATTGATGTTTGTAATCCAGACTGAATTTGAAACAATCTGATTAGCGTATAAAAATCCTGTCAAGAAAAACAAGAAAATTAAAAGGTTTTTCATTTTATCATTTTACCTCAATGTAATGTCATTGTTGGCGCCGGCTTAACACTTCCTGCCTGTACTGATTGACTTGCTATTCCATCGATTGACCCATCAGCATTAATTTCAACAAGGTCTGCTGATGAATATGTAAAATAAGAGGACAAGTCCTGCAAACGAGCAGTACTTAAATTAATCACCCAGTACCCGGTTTCATCAATCAAACTGGACAACATTTGAGACTCGCCAGAACTGCCTGAACAATCATTATCCCTTATTTTAAGATAGACGATTGCACCGTTTGCATAAACAGTACCACCTGACTTATAAACCATTCCATATGCATTATCAGGAGCAGGAATACTCAGTGTCCCGCCTGTTGTAACTGAAAAATGGCTGCCATTGTTATCATAGGTTGTTGCCCCTGAAACAATATCAAAATAGTATGTCGTTGATGGAGTCAGCCCGCTTGCAACAATATAGTGTGTTGTTGAGGATGTACCTGCACCCCTTTTATCATATGCATTCATGTTAAGGGCAGACGGAGATGTTCCATAACTAATATATCCTGCCTGATTTGAACTGGTTGTCCACGAAACTACAAAGGAAGTATCAGTAATATTTGATATAACCGGGTTGATTGTTGCAGGTCCTGTTTGAGAACCAGGAATCCACGAACTTTGAGCAAGACATCTGACAAAATAACCCTTTCCAGCATTTATCTGAAAATCATTAAATGGTAGTCCATCTATATGACTGTCCCACATCCCATTATTCCATCTAACCACCTCAACACAATTTCCTCCCTGATTATTTATCTCGTCAATCATTATCTGTGCTGTGTAGTTGGGTGGAAGCATTGCAGAAGGAATTCCAACAAGATTCCAGCCGATTGCAAGAGGAATCGTAAGATCAGTAATATTTGTTCCTGATATTGACCACGCAATTGAATTTGTCATTCTTACAAAATAGCCCTTTCCTGCGCCTGTATCAAAGTCATTTGCAGGCACGTCCACAACATATCCACTCCATGCATTATTTGCCCATTTGACAAGGTCTGTGCAGTTGCCGCCTTTTGAAATAATATCATTTGTAATGGATGATGCTTTTAGATTTGTGCCCATACTCACAGGCAAAGAAATAAGATTCCATCCACTTAAAAGATATACTGTATTTATGGTATTAAATGTTGCAATAATTGAAGTATCCCCGGTAATGGTAAATGTTTTCGGGTTATCATTGCCTGTAATATCCCCTGCCCAGTTTACAAATGCATATCCAGAATCAGGCACTGCTGTGAGTGTGATTGTTGAACCATATGGATAGGGACCTGTTTGCGGACTTATGTTGACAGTTCCTGGACCAACAACTGTTATAGAAACAGAATGCGTATCAATATCACATACTGCAGAAATATTTTTATCTCCATCAATTGTAATTGTTGTTG
>DYKA01000042.1:0-2365 GCA_020722805.1 Vermiphilus sp. | reverse complement strand
AGAGCCATATGTATAGGACCCTGTGGATGGAGATATTGAACCATTTACTGGTTGATTAACAGTTAAGGTAAATGTATCTATGGCAAAGTTTGCAGTAATTGTCTTGTCTGAATCCATCAAAACACTTACAGGATTATCAGTTGTATTTATATCTCCGCTCCAGGAAACAAAGTGATAATGCGCAGAAGGAATTGCAGTAAGAGAAACGTTCACTCTGTCTCCATGACGATACACAGCAAAATCCGGGTTTTTAACCACATTCCCTGAACCATTGATATTCACATTGAGCAAGTGGTCTGGTTGAAGAATAATGTCTGAAATGAGTACTGAAACTCCAGGAGACCCGCTTTGTGTACTTAAAAAATTTGTTCCATTTCCATCCCCTTCTGCAAATATTTCCATAATATCATTCTCTGAAAATGAGAAATAATCAGAAAGGTCAGATTTTCTCACTGCGCCTATATCAACATACCAGTATCCATTGTTTCCAGATTCAACAAGGCAGGAAAGAACCTGGGATTGCCCTGAAGAACCAGAACCATCATTGTCTTTCAAAACAACAAAAGCAATAGCACCTTCAGCAGATGTTGAACCATCGTTCAACAAAATTCTGCCATATCTTGTTGCTGGAGATGGAGGAGGGGGAGCAATTGTTGGACCTGTTACTGTTGAATAATGAGAACCAGAATTATCATAGGTAATGCCGCCAGAAACAATATCAAAATAATATGTTGTTGAAGGAACAAGGCCTGTAATCTCAATATAATGAGTTTTTCCTGAAAAAGATAAACCTCGTTTGTCGTTTGCAGTAAGATTAAGAGATGAGGGCGTAGTTCCATAATTTACACAACCCTGTTCACTACTTTCTGTAATCCACGATACAGTAAATTTTACATCAGTGATGTTGGTTATTTTAATATACAACGGCTGGCTGGCATATAATGGAACTAAAAGCAACATTGCAAAAAATATCAGGAAAATGCCTGCTTTTTGTTTAATAAACATTTTTTCTCCTATATTAAATCCATCCCCACCTTCCTTTACAAAAGGAAGGAGAAATAAATCCCCCATATTCTCCCCCTTTGAAAAAATCCCCCCCAATATTTTCCCCCTTTGAGAAAGGGGGATTTAGGGGGATTTTGGGGGATTGAGGGGGATTTGAAATCTCCCCAGCCCTCTTTACAAAAGAGGGAAAACTGGAAAAAGATGAAAAAGGGGGATTTAGGGAGATTTGGGGAATTGAGGAGAATTTTTTCATCTCAGTTTACCTCGCTTAAAAATCACATACTGAAGATTGTGTATTTCTAATAAAATAGCCCCGCCAAGCATCTATGTTGTAATTATTAAAAGGAAGACCGTCAAGATGTCCATCCCATGTGCTGTTAATCCAGCGGTTGATCTCTGTTGCATTGCCCGCATTTGCCCGAATCTTATCTAAAACTCCCTGTGCTGTGTATGTGCCAGATGGAATTCCGATAAGGTTCCATCCATTTGCAAAAGAGATACTGGTATTTGTTATTTCTGTCCCGGTAATTGTAATGGTTGCTGATGCGCCACATTTTATAAAATAACCCTTTCCAATCTCAATATTAAAATTATTAAAAGGATACCCGGCAATATATCCCTGCCATGTGGAATTATACCATCTATCAATTTCTGTTGCTTGAGCACCATAACTATTTAATAGATTCAAAAAACTCTCGGCAGTATAGGTAACAGAGGGCTGAACCGGCAAGGCAATAAGATTCCATCCTGCTGTTAAAAATATTTGAACATCTGTGCCTGGTTGGTAGTCTGTTATATACTGGTCTCCTGTTACACTAACATCATCTAAACTTGTATGAAGAAGCCCTGAAATTTCATATGTTCCTGTTGTTCCAGATGGAACACTTACAGTGTAAGAAAGGGTAAAAGGTGAGCTAAATCCGAGCCACTTATAGGAATTTGTAGATGCAATATACTTGTTGACAGGTGGATTAGCACTTACAACAGTCCAGCCAGCCGGAAGTGTTTCTGTTAGAATAAGACCCGAAGCGCCGGGCACCGGGTTAACATTCACAGTGACAGCAAAAGTACTACCAGCAGTATAAGTTTCAGGCAAATCTCTCACAGCACTGCTTGCAGAAAACCCGACACCTGGAAAAAGCATCAGGATAAAAACAAATAAAAATACACATTTAACAAGTTGTCTTTTCATTCTTTATCCTGGTATATCTAATGTTATAAAACTTAAATATTCAATGCAAATATTCAATGAAAATGCAAATTGTAAACTGCAAAATTAAAATTATTTATTCTTCTTGCCTTATGAATTTACTCTGTTTGTTAAGTTTGTTTTTCACTTTGCAATTTTCACTTTGCAATA
>DYKA01000163.1 GCA_020722805.1 Vermiphilus sp. | reverse complement strand
ATTTTTACACCTATAAAACTACTGATTTCTGTCCAAACAAAGGGGGAGACCCCAGATGAAAAACGCCCAGAGGCGAAAGGAGAACAAAAATGAAGATTGGAGTAATTCCTGATTGTTTTAGATTGCCGATTAAGCAGGCAATAAAGAAATCCGCGGAATTGGAATTTGACGGTATCCAGCCGTACGCAACAAGAGGGGAACTTGACCCTTCAAATATGTCAAAAACAGCAAGAGATGACTTCAAAAAATTTGTTTCAGATTTAGGACTTGAAATATCAGCAATTGTCGGGGATTTCGGTGGGCATGGTTTTGTTGACTCGAAAACCCTTGACTGGCGCGTGAAAAAAACAAAAGAGGTAATTGATCTGGCTCTTGAACTTAATGTAAAGGTGGTCACCACACACATAGGAATTGTACCTGAAGATACATCAGCCATAGAATGGAAACTCTTGCTGCAGTCCCTTCCTGAAATTGGAGATTATGCGTATCAAAGAGGAATATTTCTGGCAACTGAAACAGGGCCAGAACCAGCAGCACTTTTGAAAAAACTTCTTGATAAATTAAATAATCCAGGCATCAAGGTGAACTATGACCCTGCAAACCTTGTGATGGTTGCAGGTGATGACCCGGTTAAAGGAGTTTATACCCTGTGCAATTACATTGTGCACACCCATGCCAAAGACGGCATCAAACTGCTTGATGAAGGCAATAAGAAAAGATGGAAGGAAATGCCCCTTGGAGAAGGCAATGTGAATTTTCCAAAGTATCTTGCTGCAATGAAAGATGTTGGATATTCTGGTTTCTTCACCATAGAAAGGGAGGTAGGAGATAATCCTGAAAGTGATATAATAAAAGCAAGAGACTTTTTGAAAGAACTCAGCAAAAATCTGAATTATTGAAAATGGCCAAAATAAGAAAACCTGTTGTGAGCGGGTATTTTTATCCTGAAACCAGAACCGCTCTTATTGCCCAACTGAATAAATATGTTTCTCCCCGGAAAGAAAAGGAAACAATAGTTGCAGCAATATGTCCACATGCGGGTTATATTTATTCTGGGAAAACAGCCGGAAAGGTTTATAGTAGAATCAATGTTCCTGATACAGCAATAATTATCGGTCCAAACCATCATGGATACGGTGAACCATACGCAGTTGATGATAGTGATTTCTGGGAAACACCACTTGGTAGGGTTTCTGTAAACAAACAGATCATAAAAGAAATCCTTGATAGGAGTAAATATCTGCAGGAGGACTCAGTAGCACACAGAAGTGAACATTCTCTTGAAGTGCAGATTCCATTTTTGCAGTTTATAAATCCTGATGTAAAGATTGTCCCGATTCTTATTTCAAGTTATCACGATTCCAACCCCTGGTATGAAATCGGCTATGCTATTGCATTAGCGCTGCAGCAATACAAACAACAAGCAATTATCATAGCAAGCTCTGATTTTACCCATTATGAACCTGCGCAACAGGCAAGACAAAAGGATATGTATGCAATTGAAGCAATTATAAGTTTGAACCCTGATGAGTTTTTGAAAAGAGTTTCAGAATATGATATGAGTATATGCGGATTTGCACCTATAGTCAGTGCAATCTCTGCTGCAAAAATTCTTGAAGCAAAAAAAGCAGTCCTTGTTGAATATTCAAATAGCGGCGAGGTCTCAGGTGACATCCAGCAGGTCGTTGGATACGCAGGAATAATAATTTCAGCAGAAGATGAGATACATAGATAAGACTCCTTTGAGATTGTGAAATAGTTTAATCAAACCTTTCCCAGCCTTACTTCTCCCTCTTTTGAAAAGAGGGCAGGGGAGATTTCAAATCCCCTGCATTTTTCTCCTTGCTAAATCCCCCACTGCATCCTCCCCCTTTCCCAAAACCCCCCTCATCTTCCCCCTTTGAAAAAAGGGGATTTACAAAAGGGAAAAGCGAAAATAATAATCAGCAACAA
>DYKA01000041.1:11881-13187 GCA_020722805.1 Vermiphilus sp. | reverse complement strand
CATCGCTAATGCAACCTTTCTAAAGGAAATGCAAGTATTTATATATAGAGAAACAAAACGAAAGGAGGGTAAAATGCCAGTATCACAAGAAAATTTTGAAAAGACAGTGAATAAATTTAAAGAAATTGAAAATACAAGAAGCCAGTTTTATGCCCTTGCCCTAAATTTGCTAAATCAAGGATATGAAAATGAAGCATATATCTTAATTCTTGCAACTTGGAATTTTGCAGGTTTCAGGTATATTCTCAAGGAATTCAATTTTAAAAAATTTAAAGAGATGATGCGAAAAATTAACCCTATTTTTGATAGTTTAAAAGAGGAAAATTTTAAAGACTCAGATTTTGAAAATTCTTTCTTATGTAAAAAAATAAAAGAAATATATAAAAAACTGAAAGGGTTAAAAGGTGTGAAACAAACAGGTGCTACAAAGATAATGCATCTTAAAAACCCTCATCTTTTTGTTATGTGGGATACAAAGATTAGAAAAATGTATAAAATTTGGAATACTGAACCCGAAGATTACATTTTATTTTTAAAAAAAATGAAGGATGAATTTAAAAATATAGTATGGGAAGGTAGAGAACAAACGTTTGCGAAAGCAATTGACGAATATAATTATGTTAAGAGCCAACAATTTGGATTGAGATTGAAAAAATAACTTCAAGAGTCAAAAAATAAGCAATAAGGAAGTGGAAAAGAATTGGATTTGCTACAGATATTTCTGAAATAAAAAATGAAAATAAGGAGGTTATGACAAAAGGATTTGTAAACACATTTTAGAACAAAGAGAGGACAAGTATGTTAGATTTGTACTCCTATTGCTAAGGATGAAGGAGAAGAGTAAAAATGGCCAAAAAAATAAAATCTAACGAGAATAAGAAAAGAAACGAGAGAAAAAAATGCCTGCAAAGAACAATAAAAAAATTCGACAGGGCTCTGAAGAAATTAGCAGAATAATATATCCAGAAGTAGAAGATGTCATTGAAGACCATGAAGTTGCTATCGTGCGATATGGGGGTGCCAGCGGTTTCCTTTCTGGATACAGAGAGAAGATTGAAGCGGCAATTGGAAGGATGAAACAGGAATTTGTAGAGTGTGACCTTTTCTGGAGGGCATCCGCTTTCATACAATCCCTTAA
Organism: Vermiphilus sp.; assembly: GCA_020722805.1. Lineage (GTDB taxonomy): Bacteria > Ratteibacteria > UBA8468 > B48-G9 > DTJG01 > DTJG01. The sequence goes on along the minus strand of DYKA01000041.1, from coordinate 12,049 downwards.
CCATCATCATCCATTTGTAGATGGTAACAAGCGAACTTCTTTAATTACAGCAGATATTTTTCTTCAACAAAATGGAGTGGATTTAGAAGGTAATACCGAAATTGCTGAGAGAATTATAAAATTTATTGAGGATAAAAATTTAGATAGTTTCGCTCAGTGGCTTAAAGA
>DYKA01000041.1:0-11781 GCA_020722805.1 Vermiphilus sp. | reverse complement strand
TAATTGAGAGTGACAATTTATGAGGGATTAAAATGTTTACTCTGCCAATAGGAATGAAAAAGAAACACGGGGTTATTCGCCAATGCTTTGTGGCGGACGACAAAATTTACCTTTGTGCAAAATTTTGGTGCCAAGATAACATCAGGGGTTTATGATTTTAATAGACCGCAGTGTTGATGAATTTTTAATCATGAAATAATTTTTTTCTCCCATTCAAGAAGAAATTTTTTGAAATCTCTGCCGAGTTTATATCCGCCGGTGTCTCCGCTGGAACAGACAACCCTGTGGCAGGGTACTGCTATGAGATTCTCATTGGTTCCAACAATTCTTCCAATGGTTCTCGGGTTGATGTTTCTTCCACTTTTAAGAGCGATTTGCTTGTAGGTTTGTGTGGTCCCGAATTCAATGTTGAGGACATTTTTCATCACAATCTTTTTTATACTTGCCGCTTTATTTCTGTTCATGTTTGCAACAATTAAATATTTATGTTAGTATCATTTACCAAGAATTTTGTGAATAATATTCTAACATGAACACTATGGAAGGATTGAAATTTGGCAGTGATGGTCTTATTCCTGCGATAGTTCAGGATACTGATGGAAGGGTTCTCATGCTCGGATATATGAACGTTGAAAGCCTGAACAGGACAATTGAAACAGGGCTGGTGCATTTCTGGAGCAGAAGCAGGAAAAAACTCTGGAAAAAAGGGGAAACCTCAGGACACTTGCAGAAAGTTAAGGAAATAAGAGTTGACTGTGATATGGATGCGCTTCTTTTTGTGGTTGAGCAGACAAAAGCATGTTGCCACAAGGGATATTATTCATGTTTCTGGAGAAGGTTTGAGGAGGGCAGGTGGAAAATTGTTGATAGGAAAATTTTTGAGCCAGAGAGGGTATACAAATGATGCGAAATCATTACATCAAAATGATATTTATCATTGCTGTTATTGGTTACTGCATATGGCAGATTTATCCGCCAGAAAAGAAAATCAAAAAGGGTCTTGATCTGCAGGGTGGCATTCACATTGTGCTTGAGGTTGAGCAACCGCCTGAAAAAGACAGGACAATGTCTGATGTAACCCAGCGCGCTCTTGAAATAATAAGAAACAGGGTTGATGGACTTGGTGTCAGCGAACCGGTAATTCAGAGGGAAGGTATCAATAGAATTATAGTAGATTTGCCCGGAGTAAAGGAAACTGAAAAGGCCATTGATATCATTGGGAAAACAGCACTTCTTGAATTTCGTCTTGTGGAAGAAGATCAGAAAAAATTGAGTGATGCCTTAAAAGGTGAAAGCAGTATACTTACTGACTACGAAATTCTATACATGCGTGAGAAGGATGAAAGAGGTATTACAAGAGAGACAAGCCCCTTTCTTGTAAAAAGGCAACCAGAACTAACTGGCGCAGGTTTGAGTGATGCCTATGTCGGTTACGGACATTCAGGTTTTCCTGAGGTCAATTTTGTTTTGAACAAAGAAGGCGCACAGAAATTTGCCGCTGTAACGGGTGAGAATATTGGAAGGCGTCTTGCAATTGTTCTTGATGGAACAGTAAAGTCAGCGCCAGTTATCAGAGACAGAATTCCTGATGGTAGAGGTCAGATTTCTGGTGATTTCACAATGGAAGAGGCAAAAGAACTTGCTGTTGTGTTGAGAGCCGGTGCTCTGCCGGCAAAGGTAAACATCATATATCAGCAGGTTGTTGGTCCTACTCTCGGTAAAGAATATATTGAGAAGTCTCTGCGGGCTTCACTGTACGGTCTCATTCTTGTGGTAGTGTTTATGGTTATCTATTATTATGCATTTGGGTTGCTTGCTGATTTTGCAATGGCGATGAACCTTTTAATCTTGCTTGCTTTTATGGCGTTGTTCAAGGGTGTCTTAACCCTTCCCGGTATTGCAGGAATCGCCCTTACCTGCGGCATGGCTGTTGATGCAAATATTTTGATTTTTGAAAGGATTCGTGAGGAGTCGCGTTCTGGCAAATCAGCAAAGGCTTCAATTGAAGCAGGATATCATCGTGCATGGTCAGCAATACTTGATTCAAACATCACAACCATAATCACCGGCGCAATACTTTTTTTTCTTGGTGAAGGTTCTGTAAAAGGGTTTGGATTAACCCTTTCAATAGGTATTATGGCAAATCTTTTTACTGCGGTTTTTGTGACAAAGGCAGTCGTTGATTTTATTGTCGCAAACCGGCCTGTGGAAAGACTGAGGATATAAATGGAACTGATTAAAAAACCAAACATTGATTTCATCGGGAAAAGAAAATGGTGTTATATTTTTTCTGTTGCACTCATTGTAACCGGTATGATTGTTTTTGGAATCCGGGGCAAAGCAAATTTTGGGGTTGACTTTGTCGGCGGAAACCTTGTCCAGGTTAAATTCACCTCAGCCAGTTCAGTTGCAAAAGTCAGGAACGAATTGAAAAAACTAAATATTCCTGAAATTACAGTCCAGGAAATAGGGATACAGCAGAATGAATTTATCATCAAATCACCGCCTGGTACATCAGACGAAATTCTTACGGTACTTGAAGCAACATATGGCAAGGGAAATGTTGAGGTGCTGGCAAAATCTGAGATTTCACCATCAATGAGTGTAACCTTGAGAAAGAGGGCACTAACAGCATTTTTTGCAGGGCTTGTGGGAATACTTTTGTACCTTACAATAAGATTTGAATTTCATTTTGCTGTCTGTGCTACAATTGCAATCTTTCACGACCTGTTAATAATTATTGCAATTCTTGCACTTTCACGAAAGGTTATTGACGGTTCAATCATCGCGGCACTTCTGACAATAGCCGGATATTCTGTGAATGACACAATTGTGATTTTTGACAGAATAAGGGAAAACCTGCGGAAAACCCGTTCAAAGAACTATACTGAATTATTCAACCAGTCAATTAATGAAACACTCAGCAGAACCGTCTTGACTGTTCTTACAGTAATAATTGTTGATATACTTCTTTTCATCTTTGGGGGAGAGCCGCTTAAAAATTTTGCATACACCTTATTTTTTGGATTTTTCTTCGGTACTTATTCATCCATATTCATCGCGTCGGCAATCTTAATTGACTGGCAGAAAATGTCTGCTTTTAAGTTCAGGTTATGAGGATAACCGGTGGGATTTTCAAAGGGAAAATCTTATTTTATAAAAAAAACTCTCGGCTCAGACCAACGCAGAGCATTGTAAGGGAAGCAATTTTTAATATGTTAGCCGGAAATATTGAAGGAAAAAATGTTGCAGATTTTTTTGCTGGCACAGGAGCACTTGGTTTTGAGGCATTGAGCCGTGGCGCATCAAGTGTAACCTTTGTTGACAGTTCAGCAGACGCAATAAGAATCCTTGAAAAAAACACAGAACTTCTGAATTTGACAGAACGTGTGAAGATTATGAGAACAGGTGTAGAGTCAGCGATCAGGAAACTTGCGAATCAATCAAATAGGTTTGGTCTGATATTTGCAGACCCTCCCTATGGAAGTGGTTACACCAGAATAAAAAAAATAATTTCTGGCATAGAAATGATACTGAAAGATGATGGAATTTTTGTGCTGGAAACACCCAGTAAAACGAAAGAATATGACAGCATGGATATTGATGGATTTGAAAGAATAAAGGAAAAGAGATATGGTTCAACGAGAATACAGATTTATCAAAAGAAAAGAGCGACTCGCAGTTTATCCCGGTAGTTTTGATCCTGTGACGAATGGACACTTAGATATAATAGAAAGAAGTTTGAAGTTTATTGATAAACTGGTTGTAAGCATTACTCGTCATCCTGCCAAGAAACCTGTTTTTACATTCAAGGAAAGGATGGAAATGCTAAGAAGTGTTTTTGCAGGAAGGGATGATGTCGTTGTTGATTTTTTTGATGGACTGCTGGTTGATTATCTTGAGAAAAAGGGTATATATCTGGTTATTCGCGGATTGAGAGCGGTTTCTGATTTTGATTATGAATTTCAAATGGTTCTTACAAACAGGAAAATGCTACCACAAATTGAGACAATTTTTTTGACTCCACGGGAAGAATATCTTTATTTGAGTTCTTCAGCCGTGAAGGAGATTGCACGGCTGAACGGACCTGTTGAAAAATTTGTTCCGGCCTTTGTTGCTAATAAACTGAAAGAAAAATTCATTGAAGGTTCTGATCGCCAATAACAGGAGGCTGTATGACAACTTCTCGCAGACATAGCAACAGCAGGAGGGATAGCAGAAGAAAAAACAACAAAAGAATCGTTGTTCCTCACCTTGTTGCGTGTTCAAATTGTGGAGCGATGATTCTACCTCACAGGGTATGCAGAGAGTGCGGTTATTATAACGGGAAATTGGTTATTCCAAAGAAGGTTAAAGAAAAGCAGACAGCAAAATAATGATGAAAATTGCCATAGATGGAATGGGTGGCGATCATGCACCAGGGGCGGTAATAAAAGGTATAGAGATGTTCCTTGAGAAGGATACATCTGATACCGGGATTATCTGCGTGTGCCCTGAGGAACTGTTTAAGAAAGCAGGAGGAAAAGAATTTTCTCCACGTTTGAAGCTTGTTCACTGTGACAGGTATGTTCCGATGGACACAAAACTGTCACTATCCTTGTTTCGCGACAAAGACACAACGATGCACAAAATTATTCATATGTTGAAGAATCGGGATGTAGATGTTGCCTATAGTGCAGGTAACACAGCGGCGTTTGTTTCATTGGCTGTGGGGGAATTAGGGATGATAGAGGGTATAGACAGGCCTGCAATCTGTGTTCACCTTCCGAACCTGAAGGATGGCGTTACTGTTTTTCTTGATGTGGGCGCAAACATTTCTCCGAAGGTACTGAACCTGCATCAATATGCACTTATGGGATGGTTCTACGCAAAAAATGTTCTTGAAATTGAGAATCCAGCGGTTGGGATTTTGAATATCGGGGGTGAACCAGGAAAGGGGGATGAATTAAGACAGAAACTGTTTGCAAGACTCAGTCAGGAAACACATCTGAATTTTGCAGGCAATATTGAAGGTCATGAGTTGTTTACCGGAAGAGCAGATGTGGTGATTACAGATGGTTTTTCAGGCAACATCGTCCTGAAGGTGAGCGAGGGACTTGGAAGGTCCTTCAAAAGTATTATGCTGAGAGAAATCAATCGTTCTGTTTCAGGGAAGATTGGTTTTTTGATTGCCAGAAACGCTATTAAAAAATATGCAAGGAAGACAGATTATGCAGAATATGGTGGAGGAGTTTTACTTGGTGTGAATGGGGTGGTTATAATTAGCCATGGCAGATCGTCTCCAAGGGCAATCTACCATGCTCTTGTTCTCGGCAAAAAGATTGCCACAAGTTCATTTTTTGACCAGTTGAAAGGATACAGGGAAAAATGGGTTCAACAATAACAGGTACCGGTTCATACCTTCCAGAAAAAATTCTCACAAACGCGGATCTTGAAAAGATGGTTGATACCTCTGATGAGTGGATTTTTACAAGAACCGGAATGAAAGAAAGACGGATATGTCCTGAAAATATGGCATCATCTGACCTTGGCGCAGAAGCATCAAAAAAGGCAATATCAGATGCAGGCATCAATCCTGATGAGATTGAGATGATTATATGCGCAACAATCACATCTGACATGGTTTTCCCATCAACAGCATGCATCATACAGAACAAACTCGGACTTGATAATATCGCCTGCTTTGATATTTCATGTGCATGTTCAGGTTTTATCTATGGACTTGAACTTGCAAGAAACCTGATAAACAGTGGTCAGTACCGGAAAATTCTCGTTGTTGCCGCTGAATGCATGAGCAGAGTGACGGATTATACAGACCGTTCCACATGCGTTCTTCTCGGAGATGGCGCTGCGGCTGCTATTGTTTCATACTGCGATGATGAATACGGAATAATTGATTCCTATCTTGGTTCATCAGGGAAATATGGTAATCTTCTTTATGTTCCTGCTGGAGGTTCAAGATTGCCAGCATCCCATGAGACAGTCTCAGGACGCCTTCATTTTATGAAGATGGAGGGTTCTGCTCTTTTTAGAATAGCAGTTAATGCTATGAGTGATGCCATCAAAAAAATTTTTGAAAGAAACAATGTCAATCCTGAAGACGTTTCTCTTTTAATTCCGCATCAGGCGAATATCCGAATTATTCAGGGTGTTGCAAAATTGACCGGGTTTCCAATGGAAAAGGTTTTTGTAAATATTGAAAAATATGGGAATATGTCTGCGGCTTCGGTCGGCGTGGCTCTTGATGAAGCGGTTAAGTCTGGAAGGATTCGCAGGGGTGATTTGATATGTATGGTGGCTTTTGGTGCTGGCCTGACATGGGCTTCAAACCTTGTTAGGTGGGGTAAAAATGGATGAAAAAAAAATTGCCGTGGTATTTCCGGGACAGGGTTCCCAGTATGTTGGAATGGGTAAGGATTTGTATGAGAAATTTGAAGTTGTTAGAAAAATCTTTGACACTGGAAGTGAAATCTGTGGTTTTGACATTGCTTCTGCCTGCTTTGAAGGGCCGATTGATAAACTTACTGATACCAGGATATGTCAGGTGTGCATTTTTGCTTTGAGTTTTGCATGCTGGAAGGTTGTTCAAGGCGAATCTGTTTTTTCACCTGTTTTTGCTGCAGGTCACAGTTTAGGGGAATATACCGCATTTGCTTCTGCAGGCGCCATTTCCCTTGAAGACGCATTTTTACTTGTTTCAAGACGTGCTGTGTTTATGAAGGACGCCACAACCACAAACCCTGGTGGAATGGTTGCTGTAATGGGTCAAACACTCCAGAAGGTGGAGGAAGTGGTGAACAATTTCAATGATGTTTATGTTTCAAACATCAATGCACCGGATCAGATTGTTGTCGGTGGTTCAAAATCTGGTATTCAACTTTTTGTTAACTGGTGCAGAGAAACACGCATAAAGGTAATCCCGCTGAATGTATCAGGTGCTTTTCATACCCCGCTGATGGAACCAGCAGCACAGCGACTTGCAGAAGAAATTGACAGAACAGACATAAGGGAATGCAGGTTTCCGGTTTATGCAAACTACACCGGAGAGATTGCGGCCTCCCCTGAACAGATAAGGTATGTTCTTAAAAAACAGATAATCTCTCCTGTGCAGTGGGTAAAGATTATTGAATCGTCTTCTGCGGATTTAGTGGTTGAGTGTGGTCCGAGGAAGATTCTGTCAGGGCTTATCAGGAAGACCAGGCCTGATACTCGTACCTGCAATGTTGAAGATACTTCCACCCTGAACTCTGTTCTGGAAATTATGAAGTTATGAACTTATGAATCAGGAGGAGAAATGAAAGAATTTGAGGGCAAGGTTGTTGTGATAACAGGAGCATCAGGTGGTATTGGAAGGGCACTTGCTGAAAAATTCAGCCAGACAGGTGCAGACCTTGTTTTGTGGGACATAGTGAAACCTTCCGATATTGCTGAGCGGCTTGGGAGTCAGGGCAGAGTCATTGCTGAAGAAGTGGACATTACGGATCTCGCAAGTGTTGAGGAGGCAACGAAGAAATCTGTTGATGAATTCAAGAAGATTGATGTTCTTGTGAATAATGCCGGCATAACACGTGACGCTCTTATCCTTCGTATGAAGGAAGAAGACTGGGACAGGGTAATTGATGTGAACTTGAAAGGGGCATTTTTATGTAGTAAAATCATTGGTCAGGTAATGTGGTCCCTGAAGACCGGGACGATTGTTAATATTGCATCCGTCATCGGACAGATAGGAAATATAGGGCAGGCGAACTACTCTGCTTCAAAGGCGGGTCTGATTGCGCTGACAAAGACCTGTGCCAGGGAGTTTGCAAGAGCAAATATAAGAGTGAATGGTGTCGCACCGGGTTATATTCAGACTCCAATGACGGACAAAATACCCGAGAAAATAAGAAACGCCGTTCTTGAAAGAATACCACTTGGAAAATTTGGAACACCCCATGATGTGGTGGAACTTGTTGCGTTCCTTGCTTCAGATAGGGCATCATACATCACAGGGCAGATTTTCCGTGTGGATGGTGGACTGGTAATGTAGTTAAATTATTTCATAATACCGGAGGGAGTGGATGGAAAGAGCAGAAATTGAAAAAAAGGTAAAAGAGATAGTGATGGAAAAACTGCAGGTTGAATCAGCGGCAGTCGTTGAGAATGCTTCATTTATTGACGACCTCGGCGCCGATTCCCTTGACACTGTGGAGCTAGTTATGGATTTTGAAGAAAAGTTTGGTGTTGAGATACCGGATGCAGATGCAGAAAAAATCAGAACAGTTGGAGACGCAATAAAATATCTTGAAGAAAAAACAAAGACAAAATGAAAAATGGGCGAGAAGTTGTTATTACCGGAATGGGACTTATAACTCCACTGGGAAACGACCTTGCCACATCATGGAACAATCTTGTTGAGGGTAAAAATTGCATTGGCTTGATTGAAAGCTTTGATGCATCCGGTTTCTCAACAAGGATTGCAGCAGAGGTGAAGGGCTTTACCCTTGATATTGTTGACAGGAAATCATGCAGAAGAATGGATAGATTCGTGCAGTTTGCCATAAAGGCGGCTCACGAAGCAATTACTGACAGCGGTATTTCCCTTGATAATGAGGACAAGGATAAAATTGGCGTGATTATCGGTGCTGGTATTGGAGGATTGAGGGTTATTGAGCAACAGCATATTCACCTGATAAATGGTGGACCTTCGCGTGTTTCTCCAATGCTGATACCGATGCTTATCCCCGACATGGCCGCAGGTCAGGTTGCAATCACGTTCGGATTGAAAGGGCCAAACTTTGCGACAGTTAGCGCATGCGCCTCAGGCGCACATGCAATAGCAGTGGCATGTGAACTTCTGCGTACGGGAAAGGCGGAGATTGTGATAGCCGGAGGGACTGAGTCCTGCATAACTCCACTTGGACTTGCGGGTTTTTGTTCCATGAGGGCACTCAGTGAAAGGAATAATGATCCGGAAAGAGCAAGCCGTCCATTTGATGCAAACAGGGATGGTTTTGTGATAGGAGAGGGTTGCGGAATAGTCGTTATGGAAACTTTAGAACATGCCAGACAGAGGGAGGCTCGTATATACGCAGAGATGATTGGATTTGGAATGAGTTGTGATGCCTATCACATAACTGCACCTGACCCAGAAGGAACAGGACCATCTTTGTGCATAAAGCGTGCTCTTGAAGACGCTGGTATCCAGCCGGAACAGGTTAACTATATCAACGCGCATGGTACATCCACTCCTTTGAATGACAGAAGCGAAACCCTCGCAATAAAAAAGGTTTTTGGTGAGTATGCGTACAGGATTCCTGTTAGTTCAAATAAATCAATGATAGGACATCTTCTTGGCGCCGCGGGTGCTGTTGAAATTGTTAACACAATACTTACAATACACTATGGAATAATTCCACCAACAATAAACTATGAGGTTCCGGATCCTGAGTGTGATCTGGACTATGTGCCGAATTCTGCTCGCAAAGCAGATAATCTTAACGTTGCAATATCAAATTCATTTGGTTTTGGAGGACACAATATCTGTCTTGTTGTTCAAAAGTGCAAAGGGGAATAGATGGACTATTTTTTGACTGAAGAACAAAAGATGATTCGGAATCTCGCCCGCGAGATTGCAGAAGAAAAGATAAAACCAAAAAGGGCGTACTATGATGAAACTGAAGAATTTCCATGGGATGTTGTAAAAATAATGGCTCAGTCGGATCTGTTCGGGGTATATATAGAGGAAAAATATGGAGGAATGGGTTTTAAGATTTTTGAGCTGTGCCTTGTGATTGAAGAATTAAGCAGGGTGTGCGGCGGAATTTCTCTTACACTTGCTGCTTCTGCCCTCGCGACATTTCCAATAATACTCTTCGGGAATCAGCAGCAGAAACAAAAATATTTACCACCGCTTGCAAAAGGCGAGAAACTTGCCGCTTTTGGTCTCACTGAACCTGATGCAGGTAGTGACGCTGGTTCCATAAGGACACAGGCGAAAAAAGACGGCGATTTTTATGTTCTAAACGGTACGAAGCAGTGGATTACAAACGGTGGTGAAGCAGAAATCTATACAGTTATTGCAATAACTGATCCGCATAAGGGTGCAAGAGGCGCCTCAGCATTTATCGTTGAGAAGGGTACAAAAGGTTTTGAGTTCGGGAAAAAGGAAAAGAAACTTGGAATACGGGCTTCTGCCACAAGAGAATTGATTTTTACCGACTGCAGGATTCCCAAAGAAAATCTTCTGGGCCGTGAAGGAATGGGATTTGTCATTGCAATGAAAACCTTTGATGTAACAAGACCCGGAGTTGCTGCTCAGGCCCTTGGTATTGCACAGGGCGCATTTGAGGAAGCACTTGAATATGCCCATAAGAGAAAACAGTTTGGACATCCCATATCATCATTTCAGGCTGTCCAGCACATGCTTGCTGATATGGCTACGCAGATTGAGGCAGCACGCGCCCTTACATACGCCACAGCAAGGATGATAGACGCCGGAAGATCAGATTGCTCAAAAGAATCAGCAATGGCAAAGCTTTTGGCTTCTGATGTTGCAATGAAGGTGACAACCGATGCAATTCAGATTTTTGGTGGATACGGGTACATGAGAGATTATCCTGTTGAAAAGATGATGAGAGACGCAAAGATTACACAGATTTATGAAGGAACAAATCAGATACAGAGAAATGTTATTGCTCTTGAATTGATTAGAGAACTATCCCGCAGGAAGCCTTGATTTGAGATTAGTTTATCAGGATGATGTTTCTGAACGGCTGGACAAATTTGTTGCAAAAAACCTTGTGGGTTTTTCACGTGAATTTTGTAAAAGATTGATTCGGAACCGCAGTATTCTTGTAAACAAGAAACCGGCAGAAGCGTCTCTGAAACTTCACAAAAACGATGTTATTGACATACCCGATTTGATTGAAAAGCCGCAGTGCTATCTTGAAGCAGAAAAAGGTGATCTTGATATCATATATGAGGACAAAGATATTATTGTGATTAACAAGCCGGCGGGTCTTCTTACCCATCCCACACACAGTCAAAAAACGCATACCCTTGTTAATCTTTTGCTCGGACACACAAATCTCTCATCAATAGGGCTACCCCTGAGACCGGGTATTGTCCACAGACTTGACAGAGATACATCGGGTTGCATAGTTGCTGCAAAAACAGATTCTGCACATCTTGACATTGTCAATCAGTTCAAAAAAAGAACTGTAAAAAAATCGTATAGGGCGGTAGTCGCTGGATTTTTTCCGCCTGAGATTGATGAGATTTCAGTTCCTCTTGGCGCTGATGTTTATGAACCTTCAAAGGTTTCTGTAAGGTTTGGTTATGGAAAAGAAGCGAAAACAAGAATTCGCATAATTCAAAGTGCGGGAAATGCCACATATCTTGAAGTGTTTCCGCTAACCGGACGGACTCACCAGATACGCGTTTCTCTTGCATTTTTGGGTCATCCAATTCTTGGCGACACCAGATATGGTAGAAAAAGTGTTCTGATAAACAGACATGCACTGCATGCCTATTCCCTTTCTCTCACTCATCCTGAAACAAAGCAGGACATGAATTTTACAGCAAATCTTCCTGAAGATTTTCTTATGCTTCTGAAAAACCTTGGTATTGATGTGAAAGAAGGTTGACCATTTCAGGTGTCCTGTTTATAATAAGTAATACCTCAGTGAAGGCCCCACCTATGCTACGTGCTATGGTGGGTAGGTGTTATGAGTAGGCACAAAGTCAATACTTATCAACAAAGTGCGCGATACTCAGGCACAGAGGCACAAAGATTAACTA
>DYKA01000162.1 GCA_020722805.1 Vermiphilus sp. | reverse complement strand
GGAGCAGGTGGAGTCATGGTGCCTATGCTTGAGTCGGTTGAGGATGTAAAAAAAGCAATCTCTTATTCAAAGTATCCACCGCTCGGAAATCGTGGCTATAGTCCTCTGAGAGCGACTGACTTCTGGACATTCAAACAGGAATACGAGGAAACCGCCAATGAAGAAATTCTCCTCATCTGCCAGATAGAACAACTCTCTGCTGTTAATGAAATAGAGGAAATTGTTAAACTCCCGATTGACGGAATATGGATAGGATATGCAGACCTTTCTTTTTCTATGGGCTACAAGGGAAATTTCAAGCATCCAGATGTTCAGAAAGCAATTGAAAAAGTGATAAATGCTGCAAACAAATACGGCAAGCCATGGGGTATGCCTGCTGCAACATCTGAAGATTTCAAGAAAAGAGTTAATCAAGGTGGACTGCTTTTGATATCCGGTTCTGACTCGGGTTTTATTTCTTCATCTGCCTCTGAAAGAGTTCAACAGTGCCGCAGGGCAATAGAAAACCCCGTGACTGAAAAGTAGATTATGCTGCTGATTTTGAAACGCCTTCATTTATCCGCTTTGCTGTCTTGATTGCATCCCTGACAGCTCTTTCTGCACCAACGATCATCATTAAAAGACCGATTATTGTCATTGCAAGATATTTTTTTGGTATATATTTTGATATGGTTTCTTCTTTCTCTTGCTTACCTTCTTCTTTCTGTTTCTGCTCTTTTTCCACCTCTTCAACAACTACACCTTCTTCTGTAAGAGGAACTGGTTCCTCAGAAGAAATACCTGCACCTTCAGAAGCCATACTCATCTGATACCCTGCTGCAAGAGCTCTAACTTCCTTTATCGTGGTGATAAGACCCCACACAAAAAGAACAAGGCCAACGACTACGGTTAGAAAAAATGCTGCACCTTTCCCGATCTGTCCATTATAAACCTGACCGAGGCCAGGACACAGGGTTGACAACACTGCTGCAATACCGGAAGATTTTTGTTCGTATTTTCTTCTTGTACTGGCCCTGATTTCCTCTTCTTCAATTATTCTTGATTTTTCTTCCTCATTCAGGATCGCCATAAATCCTCCTGTTTTGTTCTATTTATTCATATTTCCATTCAACATTCTTTATCTGATTGTAAATTGTTGAAAGTTTTTTGAAATCCTTTGAAATGGGCATGGTGATAAAAAATACCTCAATGTAATTATTTTTTTTCAATTGCTTCTTCTGTGGGGCTGAATTGATAAAAATAAAGTCCTCACCCTTTCCCAGTATCCCTGCACATATAAGTCCTGCGCCATATCCTTTTCCATCATGAGCATATAACCACTCCACAACTCCAATCTTGTTGCTCTGGGTTGATTTTAATGGCCCGAGTTTATAGTTTAGAACCTTACCACCTTTCGGATATGCATAATACTTAAACCTGTTATTGTCAGAATTACCGCTCATACCCCAGTTGATGCCACAGATATGAGTGCCTTCGCCGAGATAAACGAACCTTGAATCAACTGCAAGAAACGGCTGCCCTTTTCTGACTTCGTAGAAAACAACATGTCTGTAGTCTTTGTCAATAACACCATTCTGATTTTCCATAAGGTAAACCGCTTTCACAACCTTTCTCTCAGAAGTGTTAACAATAAACCTGGCGTCTTCCATTTTTCTCACCACAAGGTCTTTATTGGCTGTGAAGTCCTTTGCTGCAAAATACATAATATAGCCAGCTGAATTTATGGCAGACACACTGGCATCATACATAGCACCTTCTGTTGCAAACAGGACGTCCTCTTTTTGAATTTCAACATAAAGTTTTTCTTTTGCCGCATTTGCATGAAAACCCAACAAGAAAACCATTAAGAAACTCAGAACCACACCTCTCAGAGATAAGAATCTTGTTTTCATTTTACCCTCCGGACAGAATTTTTGTAAACATCTTAAACCTGTCAATAAATATTGTCAAGTCAT
>DYKA01000161.1 GCA_020722805.1 Vermiphilus sp. | reverse complement strand
AACATACTTATTTTGTTCTTTACAGAACTTAAATTTTGTAGAGCATCTATTTCAGCTAAAAGTTGGATAAATCTCTCCTTGTTTAAAATAATGGAGCCATAGGTTAGAGAAGATGCCTTTAAGTTTTCAAGGGTTAATTGTGTATTATTGCTATTAGTCATATTTTTCGTTTCCTTATTCATTTTGAAACCCTCATTTCATATAACTGGTTTCTATACGAATTGTGTGTATAATATTGACCTTTTTGTTGCATATCATACCGACTTAATGCATGTTTTTGAGTTCTTCCTGAAACCTTTCCCATCGTTATAAATTCACTTTCGCGCTGCAAAAATAAATTCTGTTTTTATTATACCATCATACACACGATGTTACGTTAAGTGTTTGACAATATTTTGATACATCTCTTTCAAACATTTTTGAAAAACTTCTTTTCTGGCAGGAGTCAACAGGAAATCTCAAGGCAAACCGCTCACCGAAGAGGCTGATTCAATATGGTGGACCCGGGCGGATTCGAACCACCAACCAACGGATTATGAGTCCGCTGCTCTGCCCTTGAGCTACGGGTCCAGATTTCTGATATCCAGGGTTTTATATTATACTATTTTTTCAATAAATTCAATGGGTTTCATAGTAATTAAGGTTCTTTCTAAATTAAAAAACAGCCTACCATTATTGTTTAATCCATGCGGGTAAGGTTCAGAATCCGTCGTTTTTATGTGTTTAAAAAGGCCTTTTTCTATTCTCTGCACTGCCAGGATATATCGTCCTTACCTTCCTGCAATTTTCTTATTCCAGCATCATCTTTAAGATTTGCTCCTACACTGTAAACGATAAATCCATTTTTTTGTTTTTTGTAAATATATTCTTCTCCTGTGAAAGGGTCCAGAGGGAGTTTTTTTAGAATGGAAGGAACAATCTCATCAAGTTTTTCAGGATATTTTCCTTTTTCTTTTTTATAAATTTGCAGAGAGCAAAAAATTCTTAGGGTGTGTAAATAGCAGGCCCACTCCGATTGCTGTTTGTGAATGGGGTAATAAATCTCTCCTGTCTGACCTGCAAAAAAGCTTGCGACCATGTATTTTTTTTGATTATAGAGTTCTTTATCAAGTTCTTTCAGCCTGCTTGAAACTTGATACATAGGCAAACGCAGAAGTTCCAGACCCCTTGTCCGGATATCAAGGTAATAGGCCGCATCCATTTTAAGTATAGGGCTGAAAAAATATGGATATAAAAACCAGAATATGTTAGCTGAAGGCCCTGAATAGTCGGAAATGAATGGAATGAAGTTTTCTCTTTTTCTGTAACGAGCCTGAAAAACATCTCCATAGACATAGCCTCCTATGAAGGCAATCTCTTTTGCCCATGCATCAAGAAGTTTATTTTTTTTGTTTTCAATTGCATGCATAATTTTATGGTATTGTTCAACAGAGATTGATGGATTAAAATCAAATATGATTTTCTGCAAATTTTGCAATGCTATCCGATCAAGACTGAATCTGACAAGCTGAGAAATGAGAACCGGTTCATCCTCAAGTGAACTGCTGATGGAGAAAGAAGTTAAAAAAGAATCAGACCATCCCGGGTCTTTCTTCTTTGCCATGATGTAGGTTTTAAGAGCAACAAGCCTGGCAAGATTGCGAATCTTTGAAAGATGAGGAAGAAGCATTGATGGACCTTCTTTATAAGCAAGATCAAAGCGAGTTTCAGGCATTTTGACAGCCTTTTCTATCATCTTGAATAACTGAATAAATTCATGGTTCTCAAACAGCAATTTTTCTGCATTCTTGAGTTGCTGTGGTTGAATTTTTTCAGATTCAGCCATCCAGTGTATATCATCCCAGAAAACCTTGTTCTGTCTTCTAAGTTTTTCCTGCAATTCGAAAATCTGTTTATATACTGATGCTGCATTAATCTCATCAGGAATTTCAGGTGGAATAATTTCTTCAAGTTTAAATTT
>DYKA01000040.1 GCA_020722805.1 Vermiphilus sp. | reverse complement strand
GTTCTGCCAAATTTGGCTATGTTTTTATTTTTTTCCTCTCCCTTGAGGGGAGAGGGCCCGGGTGAGGGTGACATTCTATTATATCACCCCCACTATAACACCCCCACCGTACTCATCCCGAGTGCCTGCCTCCCCCCTCCCGCCACTGATGCTTTGGCGGACTCCCGCAAGGGGGAGGAAAAGTTTTGATATTATTGCTCCTGCAGTAAAATCTTTCATCTATTTCTTGACACTACCTATGTTCATTCTGGAAAACAGACTGTTAAATTTTGAATATTCAATGCAAAATGCAAATTGTAAACTGCAAAATTAAAATTATTTATTCTTCTTGCCGTATGTAATTTACTCTGTTTGCTAAGTTTGTTTTTCAATTTTCACTTTGCAATAAAATGTACTTTACTGGGTATTTACTAGTTTTTAATGCTTTTAACTTTGTGCCCACGCATAACTGGCTCCAGTAAGGATTTATTGTTCTTGTCCAGTGTTTTAACTCTTACCATTTTACATGAAAACCCGCAACTACTTCAAAGGGTCTGCCGGGATAGCCAGGTGCCTGGTTGTATTTGTATCCAAGAATATTATTGAATTTACAGAAGATTATCATATCAGGATTTATGTTGTATGGAAGCAAAACAGAAAGCAATGTGTGGCTACTGATCTTTGCCGTATCAAATCTTTGTCTGCCTGTATAGTTAAGTTCAATCTCCGGTGTAAATCTTCCGGTTTCAAAGCGTGCCTTTACATAACCGGTTTCCTCAGGGAAGCCTGAAACCTGTTTTTCCCGGATTGTGCGGATAAATCCTGTTTCAATATGCAAATGTCCCATTTTTTTTGTTAGACTCATTCCATATGATGTGCTCACATTGTTTTTTATTATACCGGGTTCATAGAGGTTATCGTTATCTGGGTCTGTCCAATGATAAGATGTTTTCTCATATGACAGTTGAGTATTGAAACTGAACTGCGTGTCTGCAATATCAAAGACCAGCATTGAATATAACCAGTATTTTTCTTCTGGCGAGAGAAAAGTATTTTTTATGTTTAGATATGAACTGTCCCCTGCTTTTTCCCAGAAATCAGGAAATGAAAAATCACCGAGAATCCCGGTTGAAAAGCTTAATCTGTCTTTTTGTATTTTAATCATTGCTGACGGCAGTATTTTCGTCTGGTTTCCTATTGTTCTGAGAGATAGTCCGATCTGATAGTTTTCATTTTCATATCCGCCTGATAAACCAAGTATTTTGTTGCCTTCTCCGGCAAAATCATCATAACCAATTTCCGCTCCAATCGTGAGGTTTCCACAATATTTCTTGAAGATGAATAACTCTTTTTTTTCTTCAAGATTGTCAAGTGAATTATATGCACCGGAGATTGTTGTCGCATAATTCTGGTTTGAGAATGAAATGTCTGACCTCAGCATGGCTGTGTGTTTTTTTCTGTTGAGCGGCTGATATATTGAACCAGGCATTTCTTTTTCAATGTTTCTGTAGTCAATGTTAAAGAGAATGTGTTTGCTAAATTTTTTTTTCAGCGAAAAATCAATGACTTCTGTGCTGTCATTTGTCCTGAATGAATCATCATTGAACAACGAAAGATGCATATCTGTTTCTGCGCTTCTGATAATCAAATCAGAGTATATCTGTCCAAACTTACCGGCCAATAGTGAAAATTCGGAAAGAATCTCTTTTTTTTCTGATTCAATTTTTTCCTGCTGGACAGGTTGTTTTGTTGTTGTCTGGGGCTGAATTTTTTTGACTTCCGGGAATTTGACCTGAACCTCATGCTGATAAAAAAATAGAGGGGTTTTATATACTGCTCTATTCCTGCCAGTTATCACTGTTTCCGGAACTTCTATATTCTGACAGAGCCCTTCTATTGAAAAAAACAGAGAAAGAACCCACACCACATTCAGGTATTTCATTTTCCTGATTTTATCTTTGATAGTGCTTCCTTTGCTTTTTGCGCCCAGATTGTTTTCGGGAATGAGGCAATAATCTTTACAAAGCAGGTTTGCGCATCCTTTATTTTTGATTTTTTCAGATTGATTTCTGCAAGGATGTAAAGTGCTTCTGCTGCAAAGATGCTCTTTTTTTCAATACCGCTCAATATCTGCTGGCTCTCATCAAGATTTCCAGAAAGATATAAGAGCTTTGCTCTTAGGAAATCTGTTTCAGGATTTTTCGCTGGTTCAAATTTCTTAAGATATTTTTCTGCCTCTTCAATATCACCCTTATTTATGATTTCATTGAGAAACAAAAGTCCTTCTGTAATAATAAATGAATCATCAGGGAAATCTTTCCATATTTTCAGAAATATTTTTTTCATTTCAGGGCTGTTGCTGTTTTTTTTATAGAAGTTATACATTTCTTTCAGTGCTTCAACGCCCATTGGATAATCAGGATTTTCCTCAATAATCTTTTCCCATACAGCAATAGATTTTTCTGTCTGGCCGCTGTTGTAACAGGCAGAACCAAGAACATACATCACATCATAATCAGTTTTATATTTCAGGTAATCCGAGAGAATTTCTATGGCTTTTTCATACTGCTTCTGGTTAAAGTAGACATAACCTATCCGCAATCTCGCACCAGAGATGTTCTCGTCGTCTCCTGCGAGTTTTGTAATTTTCTCATACCAGGAGATTGCCTCCTGTTTTTTATCTTCAAGTTCGGATATTTCCCCGAGTTCCCACAGGGAACGAATCAAAATATCCTGATTTCTGGTGTTCTTAACCAGTTCAGCAAGAATTTTTCTTGCTTCCTTATATTTCATCGTTCTTCTATAAACCAGAGAAGTCTGGAATTTTGCCCATTCTGCTTGAATGGATTTGGGAAACATTGCTATAACCTTTGTGTAGTAATTCTGGCTTTCCTGGTAGTTTTTTAGATTGAAAAAACAATCTCCGATTTTCAATAATATCTCTGGTTCAAACTTCTTACTCTTGAAATAGGGCAGGGCGCTTATAAGCCGTTTCAAGCATGCCTCAAAATTGTCCTGCCTGTACAGTATAAGTCCCTGATAGTATGTAATCTGATGTTTGATATCTGTATCTGATAAAATCTGCTCCATTTCATCAAGAGTATTCTTTGCTCTATCAATATTGTCTGCTTTCAAGAGCTTTGAAATCTCATTGAGAAGGGCCTGTCCGAGGTTTTTTTCTATCTCTGTGACTTTTCCGAAAACCGGAATCCCTCTCAGATATGTCTGCCATGCGTCATAAGGCATATTCAGAAATATTTGAAGGGTTATGGTGTATTTCCAGACATCCTTTTTATAGGTGGAATCAGGAAAACGTTTTGTGAATTCTTCAAATTTTGAAAGAGATTCCTGAAACTTTTCAAGTTTCAAAAGGTCGATTGCGTATAGAAACAGCGCATAGTCATTTTTCTGTGATTCTTCATTCTGGAAGTATTTGTTCAAAAATTCAATGGAGAGTTCATAGAGGCCTTCATTGAATGCCACAATAGCACAGGTGAATGCATCATCATCTTCAATGTTCCTGGGATAGATGGAAGCAGAGGAGAAGAGAATAAGAATCAGTAAAAGAAAACTTTTTATTCTCACTGATTTAAGGAAAGGGGGGTGCAGTTGCACCCCCCTGGGTGATTTTGGCTTACAGTTTTACCACGTTTGTGGCCTGGAGCCCCTTCTTACCCTGAACTACTTCAAACTCAACGGTGGCACCTTCTTCAAGGGTCTTATATCCATCTCCCACGATTGCCGTGTAGTGGACAAAGACGTCCTCACCGTTTTCTCGTTCAACAAAGCCGTATCCTTTGGCATTGTTGAACCACTTCACCTTCCCTTTCTCCTTCGCCATGCTTTCCTCCTTTTATCTCCGCAAATTCTTTATAGCCGTGTATCGGCTGTACGAAGATTTTATTCTGATTTGAAATAATTTGAAAAATTGCAGGCACCCATATTTATTTGGTTGAACTTGAGGATTTGCCTTTGGGATGAAAATCTAAACTTAATGTACAACCGGCCAATCCAGCAAAAAAAATTAGTAATACCAACATCAAAAACTTCTTCATTTGTCTTCTATCTCCAGCCTAATATTAGCATATCTAAAAAAAATGTCAAGTTTACCCCTTAAGTTGCATATATTTATCTGGTTCCTTTTCAAATTTTGCCTTGCACCGTGGAGAACAGAAGTAATAAATCTTTTTGTCCTTTTCAACGAAATTTTTCGTTTCATTTTTCAGCCACGCCCTGCACACAACATCTTTAATTCTTTTTTTCATAACTTTTCTCCGCTTCCGTATATTTTATTGTTTTTTTTCAGCAAGGTCAAGTGGAGTTGCCTGTGTAATATTTTCAACAAGTTCTATAAGGGAGGAAATTTCTATCTGGTGGCTTCGCATTTCGGGTCTAATACCTGACTTCTTGAGAATGGATGATGCAGTTTCTCTGCTTATATGGAAAGAATTTCTGAGAACATTGAGGATTGTTTTTCTTTTTTGAATAAAGAGTTTTGGAACAGTTCGCCAGAAATCTTTTTGATTTCTTATCTCCACGGCTGGCTTATCAAGAACTGATATTTTCATAACAACAGATGTAATCTCCGGCTCAGGATAAAAGGCAGAGCCCCTGATCCTGTAGCATACTGAGCTTCTGGTTAATAATGAAAAAAGAAATGCCATAAGACCAAAGTTTTTATCTCCGCTTTTCGCCACAATTCTTGCTGCAACATCTTCTGGCATCATAACAAGTGCTGTATTCCAGTGGTGCCTTATATCAAGAAGCTTGAACAGTATCGGTGATACAGCATAATAAGGAAGGTTTCCCACAATCTTAACTGGTTTTTTTATTGATCTGAAAAAGATTTCATCAATATCAAGAAAATCTTTTTTTATGATTTTAATCTCCGGAAGCGTGGAAATTCTTTGCTGCAGAATTTCGGCAAGTTTTTCATCTTTTTCAAAGGCATAGACAGCTGCGGCTTTTTCTCCAAGAACACCTGTCAGGGCACCCTGTCCAGGGCCAATTTCAATAACAATGTCATCCTTATTTATTTCAATGTAAGACAGAATCTTGTTGCGGACATTTCTATCTATAAGGAAATTTTGTCCGAGTTCCTTTCTCGGGCGGATATTATGCTGACTCAGAAGCATCTGCAGATTTTTAAGATTCAGAAATGTATCCATTCTGTTTTCTTCTTGCCATTTCCGCCGCTATTTTTATTGCCTCTTCCATTGACGATGGGTCTGCCATGTTTTTCCACGCGATATCAAAGGCAGTCCCATGTCCAGGGCTTGTTCTTATCCACCCGGAGGTATTGACAGTTATATTTACCAGTTTATCAAAGAAAAGTGTCTTGAGGACAATAAGTGCCTGATCGTGATACAGAGAAACAATAAGGTCAAAAGAATTATGAACCAGCGAGGTTCTGAAAATTGAATCAGCAGGGTAAGGCCCTGAAGCGCAAAAACCGAAACTTTTGAGTTTTTCTATAGCAGGACCGATAATTGTATCTTCTTCTGTCCCAAGGCTTCCTGCTTCTCCTGCATGTGGATTAAGGCCACAGAATCCTATTTTTATATTTTTTATTGCAAAAAATTTTTCTATGAATTCAACGGTCATCTTTGTACACGAAAAAAGATATTCAGGTGTAAGATATTTCCATATTTTTTTCATCGGAATATGTGCTGTTGCAAGAAGTACCCGAAGTTTTCCTGCAGTCATAAGCATGCTGGTTTTTTCTCCTGAAATATCTGATAAAGCATCAGTGTGGCCTTTATATGGTATTCCTGCGATGTTCCAGGCAGTTTTTGAGATGGGCCCGGTTACAAGGCAGTCGCCAAGATTTTTCTTCAGCATGTCCCACGCTGTTTTGAGGTATTCAAATGACGCACTTCCTGAAAGTTTACTGTCCTTGCAAAATGGGAAAATATCGGTTTTGATAATTCCTGTATCAACAAAAAAAATCTCTGATTTTTCTGATTTTCCATTCCATCTGCAGAGATTTCTCTTGATGTTAAATCTCTCTTTTGCTTTTCTTATGACGGCCTCATCACCGATAAGAATTGGTATGAAATCAATGTTCCTGTTAATAAGATTGTCTGCTGCCTTCAGTGCGATTTCAGGTCCAATGCCACAAGGATCTCCGATTGTTATAAGAATGCGGGTCATACACTTACTCACGAAAGATTTGTTCTTCAAGACTTTTGTCAAAAATTTTTACAGGGATGGATTTCCTCAGTTTTTCAATGTAATCTGAAACCAGGGCATTGTATTTTTCATTAAATATTTCCTTCCTCGCCCTCATATATTTTTCTTCAATGGAATTTTGTCTTTCACCGACCAGGATGTACAACACAATTTTTTCAGATACCTTGATGATGACCGGTTTTCCTTTTCCTGCCTCGGTCAGTTTTTGCATTATTGCAGGGTCAATGCGACTGCTGTCAATCCATCCGGTTGAATTCATTTCAGCAATTGTCTGATCCTGTTTTTCCTTCAGTTTTGAAATGAAACTTTCTACCTGAGCAATGTCATTGAATGATTTGTTTAACAGTATAATTTCTTTTCCCTCCGGCATCTTTGACAGTTTTTTTGAAATCTCAACAGGTGAAATTGAAATCCTGCCTGAGATTTCACGGGCGATGAGTTTTTCTGACCTTATCTGATCTGCAATTATTTCCCTGTACTGGTCAATGGAAACACCATTTTCTGACAGAAACTTGAGAAATTCTTCTCTTGAAGGATAACCACTTATTATAAGATTCAGCCGGTTGTCAATTTCTTCTCTTGACACAGGGATATTTTCCTTTTTTGCCTGGATGGCAAAAAGATTTTCAGCAATAAGAGCCAGGAGCGATGATTCATAGGAAGTATTTCTCACATCCGCCCTTTCTTTCACATCGTTATCCCAGATAATTCTGTTTCCAACTGTTGCAACGCATCTGTCTTCAATTCCGTACAGAATAGATGCAAAAAAAACAATAAATGCCAGAACGTACAGTTTTCTCATCATAATTCTTTAAGTTTATCACTGAACCTTATAATTTTTGATTCATTTTTAATCTGATTTATGTAAGTCTTAAGAAGTTGGCTTCTTTTTTGGTTTATCAGAATCTGCTTGATAGTCGGCGCTGCTTCTTCAAGGGTTTGAAGGTGAGATGCCTGTTTTTCTCCGGTTTTTATGATGTGATAGCCCTGCTCGGTTTGTACGAACTTTCCAAAAATCTCATTTGGCTTCATTGAGAAAAGCGCTTCTTCAATCTGAGGTGCAAGCTGCCCCCTTGATATCATACCAAGGTCTCCTGCTTTTTCTTTTGAATTGCTTATTGATTCCTTCCTTGCAATTTCAGAGAAATCTTCACCACTTCTGATTCTTTCCAGAATATTTTTTGCTTCTTCCTCTGTTGGCACAACAATTTCATATAGATGTATTCTCTCCGGCAGAAGGAAGTCCTTAAGATTATTGTTATAGTATGTCTTGATTTCATCCTGCGAAATATCCGCCTTGCTCAGAACCTGGTCAGTCAGAAATTCCTTTATTATGAGGTCGTTCTTATAGTTTTCAAGAGCTTTTTTAATCTTTTTCCTATATTTCTTCTCGTATTTTTCTGCCTTCTGCATAAGAAGTTTTTCACTGATGAAGTCCTCAAGGGCTTGCTGGGGAACCTGTTTTACATATTCTTGATAGAATTCAGGATACGTTGAAATTTTGTTTTTCAATTCAGAAAGCGTAATGATTTCACCGTTGATAATTGCCACTGCATTTTTTTTCAGATACTGTCTCCAGCCCAAATATCCTGCAACCGCAATAATGATAATTACACCGATAAATCCAGTGATTCTTTTCCTTTTTTTTCTGTTTGCGAAGAATTTTCTTATTCCGGCAAGCATTTTTCTACAGAGGATTTTTGTGCTTTCTTTTATTTTCACATCTGTCTCCTTTCAAGAACTTTATTTTTCAGCCGGTCGTAAACAACACGGAAATTGGTTTCTGACTTAATTTCCCTGTTTATTATTATACCATTATTATCATAATCAATCACTTTTTGCGACCTTACATTAATTGTAAATATGTTTCCCCTGACTGTTATGAGATTTATGATTGACGAGATTACAAGTTCTTTTTCATCTTCTGTATCAATCCACCTGTTTTTATTGTCGTCCAGTGAGTTTCTTCCATATTTTGTAATTTCTATGTTGAGTGAACCTTCGTAAGTACCGACAATCTCGGAAAGGTCTTTGAAAGGTCTTGAAGTGATTATTTGATGTGCGATATCAGTATCAACGAGAGGAAGGCATTGAAGGACCTCAAATCTTGCTGTGTTAATGTTAATTCTTCCATAAACCGGGTTTTCAACTTTTTCAACCACTGTGAAGACATCAAGAAGTTTTTTATCATATGATTTCCAAAAATTTACAGTCTGCCATTGTTTACCTTTATGAACAAATGAGATTTCAGCAGGAGAAGAAAAAGGGTGATTTTTTATTCTGAATGATGACTGCCAGGCGATAAACTGATTTAATAATGTAAATTCTCCACCTGTGGATGGAATAAAGGATACATTCATGCTTCCAGGAGTTTGGAGAAATGTGAACCAATCAGATGCTTTACTCATTCTTGGGTCATTTTTCTGTTTACTATCTTTACCTGGTATATCGGCTCCATAGTCTGTTTTTTCAATAATGTTGCCGTCTTTATCTACAAGCGCAATATTGCCGTTTAAGGAAAATATTATGCCAAAAGTTTTCTTGAGAATTTCAAAAACATTTGATAATGCACTGCAGCCAGTAAAATTCATAAACAATATTGGCTCAAATTGGTTTGCACTTGAAGGCTGCTGTATCGGTATTAAGAGAGGGAGAACAATAAGTCCTTTTGCTGTTTGTAATATGACTATTTCCCATTTTATTGAATCTCCAATAATATAATATGAATGAGGAGAAATTATTGTATTTTCAGGAATTTTTATTGCTTCTGGTGAAAGTTCTTTCCAGAAGTTTTTTATCCACGAGGTTGCATTTTTGGGAGTTTCTCCTTTTTCTATTTGGTCTATTATTTCGCGAGACCTTTTATTTATATTCCAAACATCAAGAGAAGGAAGCTTTATCATCCCGCCCCTAATTGTCCATCCGCTTATGTCCAGTGGCTCATCATAGGGATTGAAAATTTCTATAAAGTGAGGTCCCATTTCTTTTATTGTGGTTTTTGAAACTTCTCCCAATGAGATGGTTTCAATTTTGATTTCAGGAGCAGGTTCAATTTCATTGAGATATGGAGTTTTTTCAATTCCTATGAATAGTTTGCCTCTGTCATCTATTGCGATGGTCGGAATATTATTTTTATCCCTGTAATCAACTACATTTACTGCAATTTGATATGCAGTATCTTTATTATAACCAAGGTCTTTCAGAATTGAAGCAATCTGTGATATAGAGGCATTATTGATATTTGTGCGTAGGTAATTCTCAGAATCAATATTAAGGTCATAACTGTGGCATGTAATAAAGTTTTTTATCTTTTTGAAATATTTTTCTGTCATACCTTTTACCATTTTTATGTCCTCAATAACAAAAAATGGTCTATCATCTCCGTACGGTTTTAAATGGTTAAATTCATCTTCTTCATCAAGTCCTTCATTTTCTTCATCAATAATACCGTTTCCATTGTTGTCTATACCATCGCAGGATAGAACTTTATTGTCGTTATCATCATCTACATTTTTTATTCCAGGCGCAGTATCAGACCCTCTTCTGAATTCAGCCAGATTCTTACCAACATTATGATTAAAACCCTGAAGAAAACCAATTTCAAATGTTGTCCAGCCCTCATTAAAACCATGTTTCCCATTATCTGAAAGGTTTCCTGTGTAATTCAAATTGATACAACCAGATTCATCTGTTACCAGTACAGCATATCTTGCTACAATTTTCCCGCGAAAATTTTTCACAGGGAAAAATTTGCTCTCGCAAACACCGTCGCCATCAATATCAGCATCATCACCAGCGAATTTCTGATGCCATGGTTCATCATAACCATCATAGTTGTTCTTATCATTCCTGAGTTCCCATATTGCATTTTCTATGCCTATTTTTGCAGCGTGAATAGAATAGGTTCTTGAAAACATAAGGAATGATGATTTTTCCCAGTTGGTGAATATCAGGAGGATCCCTGTGGTGATGGCAAAAAGAATGAGAACCACTCCAATTGCAAATACAAGTGCATCTCCTTTATTGAGCCATCCAGATTTCTTCATTAAATCCCTTTTCAATCTTTTTCCCCTCAATGTTTCCTTCGTATATTACAAAGAAGACTCTTATTTTTGACGGGAGTTCTGCACAGTCAATCTGTTCTTCTGTATTCCATAATTTCCGCCATGTTCCACCGTCCCAGTATGAAAATTGAAGCGTCCTGACATTTTCAACCAGCATCTGGCTTCCTGTAAAACCCTTTTCAAATGAATAGGTTTTTGTTTTCTCATCAATCCTTTCAAAAGACACCTTGATTTCATTGCCGCTGAGATAAATCCCGTATTTCCCGAGGTCAGAACCATTTCCACTTGAATATGGTGCGATAAACTTGATAGAAGTTTCGGTTCCAACAAAGTCAATCCTGAATGGTCCCGGGATATCCCTGATGATTGCTTCCTTCAATTTACTCCTGAGGAAAACAGTGAGGTCATCTGCCTGCTGGCTGATGGTTTTTTCTGCTGACTGTCTTGAGATTCTCAATGAAATGCCAGAAAAAATCAATAGCCCACCGACAAACACAACAACCATTATAACCATTGCAACAAGTACTTCTACCAGAGAAAATGCCTTTCTATCTCTGGTGAAGGGCAGTAATAAATTCTTCTGTGTATCTTTTACCTTCAACAGTTTTTGACAGTTTGATATGCACCTCATAAAGATTGTCCTTTAGCAGCTGAAAATGGACCTCATAATAAAGGTTTTGAAAGCCAGACATTTTTCCTTCCATTCTCTCCGGAATCTTTTGACCAGGACTGCAAAATTGTTCCTGAATTTTGTCATTAAGTATTTCAGCAGCCATTGCAAAGTCCTGGAAATCAATGGCTCTTCTGAAAATTCTTTCGCTATTCTGTATGACGGTTATTACACATAACATCCCGATAATGATGATTATCGCCGCCACAAGAACAGAAATAAGAGAAAACCCCTTTTTATATGACATTGGTTTCTATCTCTCTATTTTTGTTTTTCCTGTGATGTTATATAGAATGATTTTTCTTGTCTTTTTCGTTGATGTGTCCTCAAGGATAATATGGCCTGACTGCTTTGCAGAACCATCCGGCAAAAACTCAACAGGGGAAAATCCATCTGTTTTTTCTTTCACGACAATAAACTGCGGGAGTTTATAGATTTTGTCAACAGGCTTTCCGTCTCTATAGATTCCACAGAAGTTGTTGATGAATACAACCTGAAATACTGTGCTTTCTGTCATTGCATAAGAACGTGCCTTATTAAGAATTTCGCAGACATTTTTACAGGCAATACCGAGGTTTGTTTGGCTTATTGCTTTGTGCGGAAAAAAAACAGCAAGCAATACCAGCATTCCAATGATAATGATAACAACAAGGATTTCAATAAGGGTGATACCCTTTTTATTATATCTACCAGTTTCCAATGTCGTCGCTTGTATTGAGTTTTCTATCAGGTCCGGCTGATATTATAACAAAAGGGACATTTTCCCTTTTTGACTGAGGGTATTCATACCTTACCGGCTGTTTCCATGTGTCAATGACATTTTTATTTTCATCCATATCCTTTTCTTTGAATCTCATATAAGGACCTTTCCAGTTTTCATCTTCAATTGGTCCCATCAGGGCTTCTACAAGGATAGTGCTTGAACCAGTACTTTCTGGATAGTTTCCCATATCTGTTTGATACATAAACAATGCTGCTTCAAGAGACGATATGATTGCCTTTGTTCTTACGATTGCTGCTTTGTTTCTTGCCCTTTGAACTGATGGAAGAGAGATTGCAGCGAGCATTGATACAATCACAAGGACAACAAGAATTTCAAGAATGGTAAATCCCGAATTTTTCATTGCAGGTTAAAAGGGAAGTTTATTTTTCGGCCGCACCCTTATTTTGGCAGTGGTTACAGGTCTTGTTTTTAATGACGGATCAGTGGTTTTTCCATGAAGCGTAATCTCCACCGCAACAGGTGTATCCACGCTGAGATTGTCAATCGGCTGGAGTCCTGCGGAGGTGGTTGATTTATAGTATGTAAAACCGGTTCCTGAAACAAGAACCACGGCCTTGTTTGCGTCAATCAGTTTCCATTCTCCAGAATTTCTTGCAGGTACTCCGGGGTTAGTCCTTTTTGCCTGCCAGAGTGTTGTATCCGTATCTGTTGTAGGAGGAGAAGCCGGTTGCCCTGAATTCATTCCAGGAGAAATAAGATAAAAAACAGTTTCTTTATTTACACTGTCATAGAAACCTAATTCATAACAAGGATTCTGCACATCCTTGTTGATGTCATAGGCATATTGAAGGCCGATGGTATTTCTTGAACCAAAATTGATTTCGGTAATCATTGAATTCAAGACATTCTGAACGTTATTTTGATAGGTGATAAGTTTGCGAAGTCGGGCAGCGCGGGCATACAAAAAAGCAGACAGCCCGACAATAACCACAAGGAGCGCAAGAGCCACAAGTATTTCAAGCATTGTAAAGCCGTTTTTTCTATTTTTCTTCATCAATAAATTCCGTTTCTTGTTATAAAAACAGGCATTTTGATCAATGGGTAATCATCCTTGCTTCTTTTCACTTCAATCTTCACCTTTCTAAGAACAACCTTATCAATTTCATCTGAACCTGCTTCGCTTCCGTCATTCTTATACCATACACAGGCCATATAAACCTTGAAGGACGGGTCAAAACTGTTGACCATATAAGAGGTATCAGTATCAAAGGCACTATCATCAGATATTTTTTTTGGGAAATCTGATTGCCGGTCAGAATACACAGGTGGAAAATCAATAGCCCTGATTGATTCAATATGAAACTGGGCAACAGCAGATGCGAGCAATATTTCACTTGACTTCTGCATTAGGTTCAGGTTTCCCGCAATAATCAATAGTCCTGTACCAACAGCAACACTGAGCAGAAATATCGCAACAACAAGCTCAAGAATTGAAAATCCCTTTTTTACCAGATAATCCTCCAGTTAAACGGAAGATAAATCCTTCTTCCACCAGTAAAGCCCCTGTATATGCTTGATGAACCTGATTTGAAAATATCTCCATTATATGTCAGAGTGCTATTATTCTTCAGGGTTACTGTTCCATTTGCAACAAGACATCCATTGATGGTTG
>DYKA01000160.1 GCA_020722805.1 Vermiphilus sp. | reverse complement strand
AATATTTACTGTTTTTCTGTGTTTCAAAGTACTGTCCAATAAAATTAACTGGAATTTGATGAAAAATGAATATTTACATAAAATTTTTTTGGACACCACTGAAGTATTTTGATATGAGGCATCTTCACTTTATCTTTTGTTGAAAAAAATGACTAAAAAACACTGGATTTTTGTTATCACAAAAAATATCACACCAGCGATGAACATGGCTCTGGACAGTGTAATGTGGAACATTGCAAAGGCAAAGCCAGATACTGCTATATTGAGATTTTATACATGGAAACCATCAGGTGTTTCTCTTGGAGCAAACCAGAAACCAGAAAATATTGTTGATGTTGAATTCTGCAAAGAAATCAACATCCCTGTTGTGGCAAGAATAACAGGAGGAAGTGCAATATTTCACGATAAGGAAATAACATACAGTTTTTCTGCTACAAACGACGAAGAATTTTTCCCGGGACCGATGTCCTCTTATGAAAAAATCTGCGGTGCATTAAAATCAGGATTAAAAAACCTTGGAATTGATGTTGGGTGGCGAGGTATTTCTATTGGCAAAGAACCGTCTCTTACAAACAGAGATTGCTTTTCTCTGTCAACCAGGCATGATCTTGTAATTGATGGGAAAAAAATCATAGGTAGTGCCCAGAGAAAAGACAGGACATCTTTCCTGCAGCATGGTAGTTTGCTTATTGATATCCAGAGGCATCTTTGGGAAAAAATCTTTCTTCAAAATCCTGATTTTTCAAGGATTATCTGTCTATCTGAAATACTGACGCAGGTACCTGATTTAGACAGCATTGTGTCTGCGCTTGTTGATGGCTTTGAAGTTTTTTTTGAGCATAAATTTGAAAGGTTTGAGTTTTCTGCAAGGGATATTGAAAATGCAAAAAAGGCCGAGAAAAATTTTGTTTTGATTTGAGGAGCATCAATGACAATTTCAAAGGCAGCAGCAATTATGATAATATTTACCGCTGTTGGACTTGTTTTCAGCCAGCAAAAACAAGGAGAAAAAATGCCTGAATATCAATGGGTTAAGATAACTGATAATGCTTCATTTGCACCGAGGGATGGAGCAGGTGCACTTGTTTTCAAAAACAAGATGTGGCTGCTTGGTGGGTGGAATCCTTCTGATAAGGTAAATTTTCCAAAAATATGTAATAGTGAGGTCTGGTCAACAATGGACGGCAAAGAATGGAAGATTGAAAATCCTCAGGCACCATGGGAAGGAAGGCATACTGCTGGTTATGCTGTTTTCAAAGGATTTATGTGGATTATTGGTGGAGATGCAAATCAGCACCATTACCAGAATGATGTGTGGAAGAGTTCTGACGGCATAAACTGGATATGTGTATCTGATAATGTTCCGTGGGGTCCGAGAGTACTGCATTATACAGCAATTTTCAAAGACAAGATATGGGTAATTGGAGGGCAGACACTTCCGCAGTTTGCACCTGCAAAAGAAATTTTTTACTCTGATGTCTGGTGCAGTGAAGATGGAAAAAACTGGGAAAAAGTCGCAGATAATCTTGCATGGGCACCAAGAGGAATGATAGGCGGCACTGCTGTATTCAAAGACAGAATCTGGCTTATTGGCGGTGGAACATATGATACACCAGGTAATCCAGAAAGAATTTTTTATAATGATGTCTGGAGTTCAAAGGACGGAATTAAATGGGAAAAGATATGCGGAAATGCACCGTGGTCTCCAAGACAGTATCATGATGTTGCTGTTTTTGATGGAAAACTATGGGTGATGGAAGGATATTACAAAGACAGTGGAAACAGAAAGGATGTATGGTATTCAGAAGACGGAAAAAACTGGACTGAACTTTCTGACACGCCCTGGCCAGCAAGGCATGCAGCAAGTGTTTTTGTTTATGACAATGCTTTGTGGATGGTTACCGGAAATAATATGATGCCAGATGTCTGGAAACTTGTGAAAATCAAAAAATAAAGTTATGCCTGCCTATAAA
>DYKA01000039.1 GCA_020722805.1 Vermiphilus sp. | reverse complement strand
CTACGCATAACAGGATTCACTGATATATTACTTAAAATTGTTTATTCTTATTTTGTGTTTTTTGTTTTCAAGATATTTCATTATTGAACTTGCTGCCTTCTTGCCCGCACCCATAGCGCTGATTACTGTCGCTGCACCTGTTGTAATATCACCTCCGGCAAAAATACCTTCAATGTTTGTCTGACACGTTTCAGGGTCAACAACAATAATTCCTGATGGGCCAAGTTTCAAATCAGGCATACTTGATGTTAAAAGAGGATTTGGTTTCTGGCCTATCGCCACAATTGCTGTTTCAAATTCCATGATGGTCTCTGAACCAGGTACAGGTACCGGCCTTCTTCTCCCGCTTTCATCCGGTTCACCCAGTTCCATTTTCTGAATCTCAATTCCTTTGAGATACCCGTTTTCGTCTCCAGTAAACCTTATTGGCTGTGTCAGAAAATGAAACTGAATACCTTCTTCCCGTGCGTTCTCATACTCTTCTTTTCTTGCAGGCATTTCTTTTTCTGTTCTTCTGTACAGAACAATTACCCTTCCTCCAAGCCGCAGGGCACACCTTGCTGCATCAAGAGCAACATTGCCACCACCCACCACAGCAACATTTCTGCCAATCTGAATGGGTGTATCTGAATCAGGAAACTTATATGCCTTCATCAGATTCACTCTTGTAAGAAACTCGTTGGCTGAATAGACACCGAGAAGATTTTCTCCCGGTATGCCCATAAAAGATGGAAGTCCCGCACCAACACCTATGAACACCGCTTTATAACCCATATGCTTAATATCTTCAATGGTTAATGTTCTGCCGATAATCATGTCTGTAAGTATCTCAACTCCTAATTTTTTCACCAGCTCAATTTCCTCGCCGACAATTCTTTTTGGAAGGCGGAATTCTGGAATACCGTATGTCAGAACTCCTCCAGGAAGATGCAGGGACTCAAAGATTGTTACGGGATATCCATTTCTTGCAAGTTCAGATGCACAGGTAAGACCGGCTGGACCGCTTCCAATAACTGCAACAGAACTATTTTTTTTCTGTGATATTTCTGGAACTTCTTTTTCTTTCTCCATATCAGCGGCAAACCTTTCAAGCAGTCCAATTGCAACCGGCTGAAACTTCTTTCCAAGAATACAGAGACCTTCGCACTGAGTTTCCTGAGGACATACCCTTCCGCATATACCAGGCAGTACATTCTTATCTTTTAGAATTCTTATTGCTGATTTGAAATCTCTCTCTGCTATTTTTTTAATAAATCCGGGTATATCAATCTCAACAGGACATCCCCTGACACAGGTAGGTTTTTTACATTGAAGGCATCTCAATGCCTCTGCAATTGCGTCTTCTTCGGTAAGGCCATAACTTACTTCATTGAAATTTTTTATCCTCTGCCTAACTGGCTGCTTCTGCGGTTGGTGTCTTTCCTTTTTCATTTTTCTTTTTTCTCCGGGTGAAAGTTGTTCTTTGTAAACTGCTGACTCCTTTTCCAGACATCGTCGCGTGTCTGTGGAAAGTCCCTT
The DNA here is from genome assembly GCA_020722805.1 of Vermiphilus sp. GTDB lineage: Bacteria > Ratteibacteria > UBA8468 > B48-G9 > DTJG01 > DTJG01. Next base: position 11,834 of record DYKA01000039.1, on the reverse strand, counting down.
CTGAAGTGTGCACCCCTGCTTTCATTTCTCAAAAAAGCAGCATGTGCCATGACAAAAGAAAGAATGAACATGTTCTGGGTTTCCCAGCCCGTTTGAGTTGAAAACTCCTTCAAAAATATATATTTCCCCCATGCATCCAATCTCTGTATTGCCTCGTCAAGTCCCTGATGGTCCCTTTCTATCCCGACATTCTTCCACATTAAACTCTTGATTGATCTTTGCAGGTCATACACATCAATAAAAAGATCCTTCTGCTGTTTTACACGATATTCAGGTGGGAAATAATCTTTGTTCTTGCTGGATATTATCAGGTCCTTTGCTTTTTCACCTGCCCTTGCGCCAAAAACAAGTCCTTCAAGAAGAGAGTTTGAAGCCAACCGGTTTGCTCCGTGGACTCCTGTACAGGCGACTTCTCCGCAGGCGAGAAATCCAGGGAGTGTCGTCTGTCCATAAAAATCTGTGATTATACCTCCCATAGCATAGTGTGCACAAGGCCTCACAGGAATAAGATCCCTTGTGATGTCAATACCATATTCAAAACAGAATCTGTGAATCCCTGGAAACCTGTTGACGACAAAATCAGCATTGAGCTTTCTTAAATCCAGATAAACACAGTTTGAATTTGTCCTGCGCATTTCATGTATGATCGCCCTTGAAACAATATCGCGCGGGGCAAGTTCCATGTCAGGATGATAATTATTCATAAATCTTTCGCCATTGCTGTTGACAAGGATTCCACCTTCTCCTCTTACGGATTCAGAAATAAGAAACCGGGGTACTCCCGCCATATAAAGGGTCGTCGGGTGAAACTGATAAAATTCCATATCTCCAAGTGCGGCTCCTTTTCGGAATGCTGCTGCCTGAATGTCTCCTGTGATTGAAAATGGGTTTGTTGTTTCCTGAAAAATTTGACCAAAACCGCCTGAGGCAGCGATTGTCACCTTTGCCTGTATAAAAATAACATTGCTGTGAGAAGGGTCATAAAAGACCCCGCCCCTGATGTGTTCTCCGTCGAAAACAAGATCTATCAGAAAAAAACCTGTCTGCAGCTGGATATCCGGGATTGAACTAATCTTTGCCAGAAGAACATCCACAACTTCTTTTCCTGTTGCATCTCCCCTGGCATGAAGAATTCTCGGAAAGGAATGAGCGGCTTCCTGAGTGAAATCATATCCATCAGAATCCCTGTCAAATTTGCATCCCCACTGGATCAGTTCTTTTACCCTTTCAATACCCTCGTTGACAAGTATCCTGACGGCATCCGGATTATTGATGCCACATCCTGTTGCAATAGTGTCCTTGAAATGGAACTGAGGACTGTCGTTTGAACTCAATGCAACAGCAATACCACCCTGTGCATTGTAGGTGCTGCTGTCATAAAGATGATTCTTGCAGGTAATCAAAACGCGAAACCCGGCCAGTTCCACTGCTGCTCTGAGTCCGGCAATGCCGCTACCCACAATAAGACAATCAACCTTTTCAAATGAAATATGTGCAGGGTCTATTGATATCAGATAGTCAGGAATCATTTCTTAACACAAGATGTAATCTGGTTCAAACGTTCCTGCCAGAATTCTTTTTCTTGAGGACTTGCATGGTCAATGATCAGGATGCCATCAAGGTGTTCTATTTCATGCAAGAAGCATCTCGCCAGCAGACCTTCTGCCCTAATTTCAATCTTCCTGCCTGAAGAGGTAAACCCTTTCACAATAACTGACTTCGGACGACTGATGGCAAAAAATATTTCAGGAAAACTCAGACATCCCTCCATGTCAATTTCTTCGTTATCACTGGCATGTATTATCTCTGGATTGACAAGTTTGAAAAGTTTTCTTCTGTCTCTGTCAAATGCAATAAAAGCGCGCAGACTAACACCTATCTGCGGTGCTGCCAGTCCGAGTCCACCGGTTTTTATGAGTGTCTGCTCAAGGTCTCTGAAAATGTCCTGTGTTTTTTTCCCAAAATCAGTGATTTCTTTTGACTTTCTTCTCAGAACATCTGACCCGTACCTTCTTATTCTCTTTACTGTCATGTCAGAAACCCATCTTTTTTATTGTGTCATTCATAATCTTCATCGCACAGTACTTTCCGCACATATTGCACACCTCGTCAGAGAAAATCTTCTGTGAAGACCTTATTTTCTTGAACCTCAATGGATTGATGGAAAGATCTTCCTGCTGGTGCCAATCGCGATTATATCTGGCCTGTGCCATAGTACTGTCCCACTGCTGTGCCTGCGCATTTCCACGTGCAATATCTGCCGCATGTGCAGCAATCTTTGAAGCAACAACACCATCTTCAACATCTTCTATTGAAGGCAGGGCAAGATGTTCACTCGGTGTTACATAACAGAGAAAATCAGCACCCGCCCACCCGGCAATTGCCCCGCCGATTGCTGATGTTATGTGGTCATAGCCAGCAGCAATATCAGTTACAATTGGACCGAGCAAATACAGAGGAGCACTGTGGCATATCGTTTTTGCCAGATGGACATTTGCAACAATCTGATTAAGAGGAATATGTCCTGGACCTTCAATAATTACCTGAACATTGGCATCATGTGCCTTCTCAACACACCTTCCAAGAACCAGAAGTTCTGACATCTGAAGATTATCGCTTGCATCGGCAAGAGAACCAGGTCTCAGTCCATCTCCAAGACTCAAAACAAGGTCATACCTGCGGGCAAGTTCAACAAGCCGGTCAAACTCTGAATAAAGAGGGTTTTCTTTCCCTGTTAATGCCATCCAGCTTACGAGAAATGCTCCGCCGCGACTTACCACACCTGTCTTTCTGGTTTTTCTCTTGAGTATGTCAAGACATGAAAGTGTAACTCCGCAGTGAACAGTGATAAAGGAAATGCCGTCTCTTGCATGTCTTTCAATAACATCAAAGATGCCATCACCTGTAAGACCTTCAATTGTTCCGTGTTTTTCTATGGCTTCTATTACTGCCTGGTATACCGGCACTGAGCCGACAGGAACTGAACTTGCATTGACTATTTCCTTTCTTATCAGGTCAAGATTTCCACCTGTACTCAAATCCATCACTGTGTCTGTTTTAAGGTCGCATGCAACCTTGAGTTTTTCAAGTTCAAAAGAAAGACTGCAGACATCAGGAGAAGTTCCAATGTTTGTATTAACCTTTATTGAAAGGTTCTCACCTATGCCCTTTATTGAATTCCTATGCTTCAGAATAACTGACCTGCCTTCAGCAATAGAAGCAGCAAGTTTTTCTGCTTCAATGTTTTCCTGTTTAGCCACTGCTTTTACAGCATCAGTAATAATTCCTTTCTTTGCCTGCTCTTTCTCAAGAATCATATTCTATCCCTCAAAACCGCTCCTGTGGACGCACTGGTAACCAGTATCCTGTACCTTGAAAGAATCCCTGAAAGTTTTTTTTCAGGATGTCTTATTTTTGAAAGTCGCTCGGAAATTTCTCCATCTGACAGATGAATATCCAGTCTTCTTTCAGGAATGTTTATCTCAATAACATCACCATCTCTAACACAGGCAATGGGTCCGCCTGCAGCAGCTTCAGGGCTGATGTGCCCGATGCAGGCACCCCTTGTTCCGCCTGAAAATCTTCCATCTGTCAGAAGTGCCACATCTTCACCAAGTCCTCTACCGGATATTGCCGAAGTTACAGCGAGCATTTCTCTCATGCCGGGTCCACCGCGGGGACCTTCATACCGTATCACAACAACATCGCCTTTCTTTATTCTGCCTTCAAGAACCGCAGAAAGACACGCCTCTTCACCATCAAAAACCTTTGCAGGCCCTTTGTAGGTCATCATCTTGCTGACAACTGCTGATTGTTTGACCACACCTCCGTCAGGAGCAAGATTCCCTTTAAGTATTGCTATGCCGCCTTCCTTCGCATAGGGATCGGTTATTTTCCTTATGACAAGTGGATCAAGATTCCTTGCGTTTTCAGCAATCTGTTTGATACTCTGACCTGAAACATTCATCTCATCCGGATTCAACAAACCTGCCTCGTACAGTTCCTTTATTACTGCTGGAATACCTCCTGCCCTGTCAAGATCTTCCATATGATGCAAACCAGCAGGTGAAATTTTACAGAGGTTTGGAACCTTTTTGCTTATTCTGTCAAAGGTTTCAAGCGTCAGATTGATGCCCGCCTCGCTGGCAATTGCTGGAAGATGCAGAACAGTGTTTGTGGAGGCTCCCACTGCCATATCAACCGCTATTGCATTTTCAAATGCTTTTAATGTTACAATATCGCGGATACTGATTGATCTGTTCACAAGATTCATTATCTGCATGCCTGCTTTCTTGGCAAGCCGTATCCTTGATGAACTTACGGCAGGAATTGTGCCATTGTATGGAAGAGCCATTCCGAGCACTTCAGAAAGACAGTTCATTGAATTTGCCGTAAACATCCCTGAACATGATCCGCATGTAGGGCAAGCGTAGTCCTCAAGCAATGCAATCTGATTCTCACTTATCTCTCCAGAGGAAAATTTACCCACTGCCTCAAAGACAGATATCAAATCCACTGTTCCCACACCAGGACAGTTTCCGGCAAGCATGGGGCCACCACTGATAATTATTGCAGGCAGGTTCAATCTCATTGCTGCCATCATCATACCTGGAATGATTTTGTCGCAGTTTGGTATCAAGACAAGTCCGTCAAATCCATGAGCAGTTGCCATTATTTCAACAGAATCAGCAATGATTTCCCTGGAAACAAGTGAGTATTTCATCCCTTCATGACCCATTGCTATGCCGTCGCACACACCGATTGTTCTGAACTCAATCGGCGTTCCACCTGCAATTCTGATTCCATCCTTAACTGCCTGGCATATTATATCAAGATGAATATGTCCAGGCACAATGTCATTGCCAGAATTACACACCCCGATCAGCGGTCTTTTTATTTCTTCATCCGTCAGGCCTGTTGCCTTGAGCAAACTTCTATGAGGTGCTCGCAGTACTCCCTTCTTCACAGCATCACTTTTCATTTTACCCCCCATTCTGAAATTTTCTCAGATTGCCATTGCTTCAACAAGTTTAATTTTTTCTTCGGATATCTCTATTTTTGATGATACAACTTTTTCTAAATCAACCCTTACAGTTTTTGTTCCTGAAATACCAGCCATAAAACATTTTTCTCCTTCTACAAGACCTTTGACAACTTCGCTGCCAAGAATTGTTGCAAGACATCTTGTTTGATAGGTTGGAATCCCCCCTCTCTGGATGTATCCTAAAACACAGTAGCGTACCTCAACACCAGCCATTCTTTTATTGATCTCACCAGCAATCAAATGAGCCTTTCCTGCTCCTTCGGCAACAACTATAAGGGAACTAATCTTACCCCGCATACGGTCTGTTTCAAGAATACCAATAATCTGTTGAATTGTAAGTGGCCTTTCAGGTATAAGCACCACCTCTGCACCGGCTGCGATGGCAACCTCAAGTGCAAGAAATCCGTGTTCTCTTCCCATCACCTCAACAACAAAGATTCTTTCGTGGCTTGTTGCAGTATCTCTGATTTTATCTATTGCCTCCAGTGCCGTATTTACTGCAGTGTCAAAACCCACTGTTTGCTCTGTTCCATAAACATCATTATCAATTGAAGCAGGAATAAAACCGACAGGTACATTAAAATGGCTGTAAAATGCATGTGCACCGCGGCTTGAACCATCTCCACCTATCACAACAAGCCCCTCAATACCTGCATCCTGAATATTCTTGAAACATACCTTCTGCACATCCATCTGCTTGAATTCTGGAAATCTTATTGTCCGGAGAATTGTACCACCGCGATTTATGATGCCGCTGACACTTCTTGCGTTAAGAGAAACAATATCTTTTTCATACAATCCCAGAAATCCCCTCCTTATTCCAACAACATCTATTCCCATCCCTGAGGCAGTTCTGACAACCGCGCGTATCGCGCAATTCATTCCAGGCGCATCACCGCCACTTGTTAGAATTCCAATCTTTTTCATCGTCAGTAACCGAAGTCTGCTTTTACAGATAGAATCTGTCGGGTTCCCGGCCTTATCAGGGATTTAGCCTCATCAGACATTGAAGAAAACTTGTGCCACCACGGCAGTGACATTGCTTTAGCAAGTTTTCTTATCAGTTTAATGCGGGGGAGAGCAATTCTTGCAAATGATTCCTCAAGGGTATCCCAGTTTCTTGTTGCGGGATCTGTAAATGCTTCCTTGAAATATGCCCTTCCGCACATTGGACCGGAAATCAAATCACAGACAATACCATATTGTGCGCAGTACTGCTCAAAGTCAACCGCTGCGCTCAGAAGAAGCATTGGTCTTGGAGAAATCTTTTCCATCTCTGCTGCTGCATCCCTGACAACCTGCGGACTTGAAACCTGAATAATTTTTCCGTTTTCTTCAATCCACAGAAGTGGAACCTGTGTCTTGTAAAAATGTCCGATCGGTCCAAAGTCCTTTGCCATTGCTACAACACCGTCTGGTAGCCGTTTTGCAAAACCAGACTTACTCTCTCCTGGCAGCTGAAAAAGAAGTGTTTCTGTAAACAATGGCTTATTCAATTTTCTAGCTAATTCAAATGCTTTTGAGGCAAATTCAATGTTTTTCTCCCAGCTTGCCCTGTGAGATGGGTTAAGCTTAACAAGAATCTTAAAACCATCAACTGCATGAGCCACTTCCTCTGGTTGTACTGAAAATCTTGCTATCTGGCCCATTCCACCATCAACTGACTCTGTATTTGTATCCTCAAGCCGGCCAATGAGCATTATTTCTCTGCCGAGTGTATCCCTGAAATTGGGCGAAAGATAGGCAAGATGGTTGAAAAGCGCTGCTGTTGCATTTCCTTTTAATCTGCGAGCAAACCTTAAACAAACCTCTTTCACATCGCTATCAACCGGTTTTCTGTCAATCCCGATGTGCTTGAAATATAAGTTAGTGAGCTTAAGATATGAACTGTGCTGGTCTGAGGCAAAGACATCAAAGACCCCTTCAGGAGAATATTTTGCAAGTGTCCTGAAAATCTCTTCACTTACTCCGACACCGTCCTTGTATTGCGCAAAGTTTTTCATTCAACACCTCCGTTTATTTCAAAAAATTTTTATATTCCTTCAGTTTCCTGCTCAGAACCTCATCACCAAGAGCAATTATTTCAATTGCAAAAATTGCCGCATTTTTCACGCCTGCCTTGCCGATTGCCATCGTGCCAACAGGTACACCTGAGGGCATCTGCACCATTGAATAAAGAGAGTCAATACCTTTAATTTCACTTGTTGGCAGAGGAACACCTATAACAGGCAGGGTGGTTTTTGCCGCGATGACACCTGGAAGATGTGCAGCCATACCAGCACACGCAATGATCACCCTGATTCCTTTCTCTTCAGCCGTTTCCGCAAATGAAATTGTTCTATCCAGATTTCTGTGAGCCGACATTACCTCCACGCTATAAGGCACTTCAAATTTTTCAAGTATTTCCTTTGCGCCGTCCACAAAGGGAAGGTCATTCTGACTGCCTAGGACAATTGCAACCTGCACCTTTCCCATTATTTTCCCCCTATTACATCGGATATTTTTTCAACTGCCTTTCTTATTTTTTCCTCGCCAATGGTAAGCGCGAACCTTATGTATCCCTCACCTGAATTTCCAAAGCCAACGCCAGGAGTAACTACAATATGTGCCTTCAAAAGCAGTGTTTCGGCAAAAGACAGAGAACCTTCATTAATCCTCAACCAGAGATAAAAAGTGGCCTGCGGTATTTTAACCTGAAAATTAAGTTTTTTCAAACCTTCAACCAGTGTATCGCGCCTTTTCTGGTATGTTTTTCTCATCTGTTCAACATCATCCTGCGAACCAGAAAGACATTCAACTCCGGCAATCTGAATTGCCTCAAATGTGCCCGAGTCAATATTTTCCTTCAGGGCAGCAAGGGCAGAAACCAGTTTTTCATTTCCACATGCCCATCCAATCCTCCAGCCAGTCATATTGTATGTTTTTGAAAGGGAATGTATCTCTATGCCGATGTCCTTTGCACCGGGAATTGACAGGAAACTTATGGGTCTCCTTCCGTCAAAATAGATTTCGTGATAGGCCGCATCATAAAGAATAATGATCTGATGTTTCCTGCAGAAGGCAACCACATCCCTTAAAAACGAATGGTCGGCACAGGCAGAGGTGGGATTGTTGGGATAATTCAGGTATAAGATTTTAGCCCTTTTCAGTACATTATCAGGAATTTTGCCGAGGTCCGGAAGAAAATCGTTTTCTTCTTTAAGCGGCATAAAATACGGTATTCCATCTGCAAGGACAGTCCCTATCTGATAAACAGGATAACCTGGTTCAGGAACAAGGGTTATGTCTCCTGGATTGATAAGGGCCAGCGGCAAATGGGCTATCCCTTCTTTTGAGCCAATCAGAACACAAATTTCTTTCTCTGGGTCAAGTTCAACATTGCTGTATTTTCTGTAATATTCTGATATTGCCTTTCTGAAATCGCCGCGACCCTTTCCAAAAGGGTACCTATGAACAGAAGGGTCTCCAACTGCCCTCCGCATTGCATTGACAATTCTCTCGGGTGTTGGCAGATCAGGGTCACCAACCCCAAAATTTATAACCTCATGCCCTTCGGATAAAAGATGCTTTCGTTTTCTGTCTATCTCGGCAAAAAGATATGGTGGCAGTTTTTTCATTCTTTCGCTCAATTCAAACATACTCCCTCCGAAAAGAAATCAACAATTAATGTTCAGCATATCAGGTCAACGAGATCTTCTCATCCAGTCAACCACATCCTTCATCTCATAGAATCCGCTTTCTTTTTCGCAGACAAACCTTGCGGCGTAAATAGCGCCTGAAGCAAACGATTCCCTGCTGAAGCACCTGTGGGTTATCTCAAGAATTTCCCCTTTCCCACCAAACAGCACACTGTGCTCGCCAACAACTTCTGAAATTCTAACAGCGTGGATTCCAATCTCGTCTTTGCTTCTCGGACCCGGTTTTCCTGTTCTACCATAGACAAATCCATCACGTTCTTTTCTGTTTCTGACTCTGTTTATTATCTCACCGATTTTCAGAGCAGTGCCGCTCGGTGCATCTTTCTTGTTGTGGTGGTGTGTCTCAATTATTTCAACCTCATAATCGTTTCCAAGCATGCACGCCGCTGTTGCAACAAGTTCCATCATGATGTTAACACCGACACTCATGTTGGGAGAAACAACAAGCGGAATATGGCTGGCCGCACTTCTGATGATTTCAAATTGTTCTGGCGAAAAACCGGTTGTTCCAATCACAAGTCCTGTTTTTTTCTTTTTTGCCTCTGCGACATTCAACATGGTTGATTCCGGATTTGTAAAATCAATAAGAACATCAACTGACTCAGGTGCACTGTGAAAATTATCAGATATTTCCACTCCGGGAGATATCCTGCTTCCAATAGAAGGGTGTCCTTTTGCTTCAAAAGCCCAGACAAGTTCCATGTCAGTGCACGTCTTTAAGAGTGAGACAATTGTTGAACCCATCCTTCCACAGACACCTGCAACTGCTACCCTGATTTTTTCTTTCATTGAAGTGTGTCCTTTTCCCTTTTTATGTTCGCACCAATCTGTCTTAACTTGTTCTCAAAATTCTGATACCCCCTAAATAGGTGGTATATCCTTGAAACCTCTGTAGTACCGTCCGCAGCAAGTCCTGCAAGCACCAGTGCTGCACTTGCCCGAAGGTCAGAAGCCATAACCCTGGCACCAAAAAGTTTTTTTACTCCTCTAACAATTGCCCTTGAACCATCCAGCTGAATGCTTGCCCCCAGTCGGTTAAGTTCTCCTGCATGGATAAATCTTTCAGGAAATACCTTTTCAGTAATTACACTCACACCATCAGCAAGAGACAGAAAAGCCATCATCTGCGCCTGAAGGTCTGTTGGAAATCCTGGATAGGAAAATGTGACAATGTCAACTGCCTTCCATTCAGATTTACCCTTTATCCTGACGAAATTCTTTCCAGTTTTAACGGAAATTCCTGTTTCCACCAGTCGTTCAATAAATGCTCCAATGTGAGACGGCTGGCATTTTTTTACGCAGATATTTCCACCCGTTATTGCTCCTGCAAGAATGAATGTTCCTGTCTCAATCCTGTCAGGTATCACTGAATATTCAACACCATTCAATCTTTTTACTCCCTCAATTGTGATGCAGGGAGAGCCTATTCCACTGATTTTTGCGCCCATCCTCACAAGAAAGTTTGCAAGGTCGCTTACCTCCGGCTCGCAGGCAGCAAACTCAATAACTGTTGTTCCTCTTGCAAGTGTGGACGCACACATAACATTTACTGTCGCCAGAACACTTGAACCAAAGGTGCCACCGAGAAAAACATAGTTTCCCTTCAATCCCTTTCTCGCGTCAGCAATGATATATCCATCCTCAATTTTTACATCAACCCCGAGCCGCTGAAGCCCCCTTATGTGAAGGTCTATTGGTCTGGGTCCAATAACACATCCTCCCGGCATAGAAAATTGTGCTTTTTTGTATTTTGCAAGGAGTGGACCGAGAAGGCAAATAGAACCTCTCATTGTACTAACAAATTCATAAGGAGCCGTATATCTATTTATCCCTGAGGGGTCGATCTCCATAGTGTTATTACTATATTTAACAGATGCCCCTAAATACTCAAGAATTTTTATAATTGTCCTTATGTCCTTTACATCAGGGATATTATGGAGAATGGTTTTACCTTCCCCAAGGATTGCCGCTGATATGATAGGCAGGGCAGCATTTTTTGCGCCAGAAACTTCAACACATCCAGAAAGTTTTTCCCCTCCCTTTATAATAAATTTATCCATTTTTGTAGATATTCACCTAACCTCGTTCATATTCACAGGTACATAAGCACAGGGTCTTTAATGCTTTTAACTTTGTGCCTACGCATAACAGAGTTCACTGATATGTATAATATTTTACCATTAAAGCATATCTTCTCAAACAGATAGTACAAGCTGGGTACATATGTAACACTTTCTCTAAAAATTTTTGATACAAAAATTCATTTTTTGTTTTTGCCAAGGTAAAACGCTCTTTCCGATAAATTTTATTTTTGCAGGATTTTTGTGAAAAAAGTATTATATAGACATGAAAAAAGATAGGATTATATTAGAAAAAATAGAAAGATTAAAGAACGAAGTTAAATATCTAAAAGATAGCAAAATCAGATTTTTAAATAATATAAGAACATCAACAGATATTAAAAAGATTGTAGAAAGGTCTGTTTATCTGTGTTGTGAAATGGTGCTGGATATTTCAGATTTATTGATAGTAAAGAGTGGATATTCTAAACCACTTACTTATAGCGAGATAATTTATAAATTAGGGGAAAATAAGATAATTCCTAAAAAGTTTGCTTATAAATTTGTTTATATAGCAGGATTGAGAAATTTTCTCTCTCATGATTACATGATTATTTAAAAGATACTATCCCCGAGTTAGAAAGATTTTTAAAAATAGGTATTCAGGATGTAGAAAAATTCTTAAGTTTTATAGAATGAAAAACAATATTAAAAAAATAAAGTTCGTTCTTAAAAAAAACCGTGAAGTAATATTTGCATATTTGTTTGGCTCCAGAGTTGAAGATAAATCCAGTCACAGAAGTGATTGGGATATTGCTATATATTTAAATCAGTATCCATCAGAAAATAATCCATGGATTAGATTTTATATTCAATCTGAATTATCTCTACTTCTTAAAACAGATAATGTGGATATAGTAATATTGAACACATTAGAAGAACCCTCTTTTACTTTTGAGATAATAAGTAAAGGTATTATACTGGTAGATAAAGAACCCTCCAAGAGAATAATTTACGAAGCAAAATCTTTAA
>DYKA01000159.1 GCA_020722805.1 Vermiphilus sp. | reverse complement strand
AAATCAGGTTTGTTAAATCTTTTCTCCCGAATCTTTAATTTCGTGAAGCCCTATTATAAGAAATCAAAAATTAAGGCAAATCAGTTTTTAACAAGGAATCTTTTGTAATAATCAATAATTTCCTGTGAAACAGCAGGTATATCCTTCGGCTCTCCGCCATTTCTCAATGATATTGTTGCCATATAGCCTGCAGCAACACTGTTTCTTGCTTCAACAGGTGAAATTCTGACTGGTGCATCATCCCTTACAAATTTTATGAATTCATCAACAATTGATGGGTCGGCTCCACCATGACTGCCTGTAGCAGGCGGAACATAATGCTGGATATCACCATATGGATTATAACCACAGCGACGGTGCCATACCTTTATTGCTGCATCTCCCGGAACATCTCCAAAGTTTTCAATTCTTCCGTGTGTACCGATAATCGTATAATTTCTCCAGGCATCAGGTGTATAATGGCACTGTTGATAAGAACAAAAAACACCATTGTCAAGTTCCATTAGCATCATGCTGAGATCCTCAACATCAATCACAGGATTAAGCTGCTTCTGCGTAAGAGGGGGCCAGTTTTCAATTCTGAAGGATGCATCTCCTCTTTTTTGAAAGCTGTGTCTATCCTTTATTCTGTCATAAAGTGTAAGTCCACCAAGAGCAACAACCCTTTTTGAATATCCGCCACATAACCAGTGAAGAACATCTATATCGTGGGCTGCCTTCTGCAAAAGAAGACCTGTGGATTTTGACCTTTCTGCGTGCCAGTCTTTGAAGTATGCATCTCCGCCATAAGCAACAAAGTGTCTGCACCAGCCTGCCTTTACCTCTCCAATGATGCCTGAATCAATCAAATGCTTCATCATCGTAATTGTTAAAAAATGTCTCATATTATGCCCGACATAGATTTTCACATTTTTTTCTTTTGCCTTTTTCAGGATTTTATCGCATCCATCAATTGTAATTGCCATCGGTTTTTCAAGATAAATGGCTTTGCCTGATTCTATTGCAGCAAGAGCGTGTTCTTCGTGCAGAAAGTCAGGAGTTGTAATAAAAACAGCATCAATCTCTTTAATTTCAAGAAGTTCCCTGTAATTTGTGCTAACAAAGGATTCAGGAAATTTCTCCTTGAAGTCCTTAAGGATGTCCTGCCTGATATCAACCCCTGCTACAAGTTCAACTCCCTGGTCTGGTTTATGAGCAAGCTGAGCAAGCCGACCTCTTCCACCAGCACCAATAACACCTATCTTCAATTTTTTTCTCATTCTGCTCCTTTATTTGATGTAATCTTTAACTTACGAAACTGCAAGATAGGTTTTAATTTACAATTTTTGTTTTTACCTGTCAAACCAAAAACAAACCCCCTGTAAGCAAAATTACAGGGGGCTGAATTGCCAGGCTCTACTTCTTTTTAAGGATAAAAGATATTTTCTTTCACAAATTCATGGTAATTTAAAGCACGAACGCTTCCATCAACAAAAAGACAGTTCAACATTTGATAGTTAAAGTGCCTGCCATAGGCATAATTGGTAAGTGTGTTTGCCCAGATATCAGGCGCATAATGACGCTGACTATAGCAACCCTCGCAGAACAAAACTGTTCTTGATGGATATCTAACTTTTGATAGTTTACCATATGGTGATGCTTGCCCAAGATAGTAGTTGTAGTTAAAATCTGCTACACAGTATGTCTGTCTTGGTTGTTTTGTATCAGGACAGGCAAGTATTCCACCAGAAGCCACCAGACTTGTACCACTAAATCTCATATAACCGCTTGCATATCCAAGGTTATTAAGCGTAACCATAAAACCAAGTCCCCTTAAGGTTCCCATATCAGAGGTATAAGCCCATACGGTTGGATAAAAATACTCATTATAATCATTAAGATACATACTCACAGCAATACCTAACTGTTTTAAATTACTCATACAAACTGCTTGCCTTGCCTGGGTTCTTGCTCTGTCAAGTGCTGGTAGCAGCATCGCCGC
>DYKA01000038.1 GCA_020722805.1 Vermiphilus sp. | reverse complement strand
CGGGTTATCAAGGGTGAAACCCTTGATGTTCTTGTGCCTGTAAATATGAACCGGGTTTGGTGAATATTTACCTAATACCACAGCCAGAGACGTTTCCACCTTTTGACATATTCAGTGGCAATGCGAGTATCCCGTATTACTATAAGGGTTTCAACGTTTTTTCTTGCAGATTGAGTGTAATTAAAAGAACCGGTCAGCACAATATTCTCATCAATAATAAGAAACTTATCGTGGATGTTTTCAACAAAGCAATCCTTCTTGATTTTGATAAAAGGGAAGTTCTTCAGAAAGTAGTATTCGTTTGAAATCGGATTTTGCGAGCTTTCAAATAAACCGTATATTCTTATTCCTTTCATTCCTGCGCGGAATATTTCTTCTCCGATTTCGTCCAGTGTAAAGCAGAACATCGCGAATCTCACAGTCTGTTTTGCCTTTCTGATATTGTTGTTGATTATTGAAAGACAGTCAGAGACAGGTGAAAAATAAACTTCAAGGGTATCCTTTTTTAAGTGTTTTTGATTAAAAAAAGATAAGTGTGACCACAGATAAAGAAAATTTTCAGAAAAAAATTTTCCAATTTCTTCATCGTCAATGAACAGCATATTATTTGAATCCCACGCAAGAGATGATTCAGTAAAATTTGCAGAGCCCACAAAAACATATTTTTCGTCAATGACAATAAACTTGGCATGGAGAACCTGAGACCTGTTGTTCCATATCTGAACTGAGGTCTTACTATTTTTTGGAATCTGTGATGGTGGAAACTGCAGCAGAATTTTCACATGGATACCGTGTTCTGCAATCTTATCCAGGGTTTCCATCCCCTGCGGCCAGTTAAATGTATAGCTTGCAACATAGACGGTTTTTTTTGCCTGCTTGATTTTTTCAATGATTACTCTGTCTATTCTGTGAGACGGACAGAAATAAACCTTGATGTCCGCAGCATTGAGAAAAAAAGCCGATAAGAATGTCAAGAACATAACTAACTTCAGTTTTTTCATGGTTTTATTTTATTATTCATAGCCCTGTTTTGCAATGAGAAGTCATTTTCATAAAAATCCAAACTGGAGTAAAATAATACACCCAACAATTTTTACGCGAAAAGGAGGATATTTTGAAAGCCGCAGTTTTCAACGGACCTGAGAAGATTGAAGTTAAAGAGTGGAAGACTCCTGTTTGTTCGGATGAGGAAATTATGATAAAGGTGGAGTACTGTGCAATATGTGGTACTGACGTCAGAACATTTTTTCACGGTCATAAAAAGGTTATTCCACCAGCAATCATTGGGCACGAAATTACGGGCGAGGTGGTTGAGATAGGCAGAAATGTTGAAACAGAATTAAAGATAGGTCAGAAGATAACTCCGGTTACATCCATTGGCTGTGGTAAATGCAATCTATGCAGAAAAGGGTTTTACAATCTGTGTCCTGATACAAAGGCACTGGGTTATTTTTATCCAGGTGGATTTGCAGAATATATGATTATCCCGGAACCAGCAGTGAAACAAAAGGCTTATGTGTTGCTGCCAGAAAATGTATCAACCCTTGACGGTTCTCTTATTGAACCCTTGTCCTGTGTTATAAACGCACAGAATTACCTGAAAATTCAGAATCACGACAATGTTGTGATATACGGAGGTGGGCCGATAGGATTTATGCATGCAGTTCTTGCAGGTGCTTCAGGTGCTGGAAGTGTTATCATGATAGACCCCGCCTTTGACAGGCTGAAGAGGTTTGGTTCTCTTTTTGATGGTTTAATTCTTTTGAACCCGAACAGTGAAAATACAGTTGAAAGGGTAAAAGAGTTAACAGACAATTCTGGTGCTGATGTTGTTATCACAGCGTGTCCAGCAAAGCAGGCGCAACTTGAGGCATTTTCTATTGTTGCACCTCGTGGCAGGATAAGCTTTTTTGGTGGACTTCCAAAGGACGATTCCGTAATACCAGTTGACACAAATATTATCCACTACTATGAGATATCTGTTTTTGGTGCTTTTGCCTCAAACAGGATTGATTATCAGCAGGCAGCAGATTTGATATCAAGCAGAAAGATTGATCCTTCAAAATTTATTACACAAGTTATTCCTCTTGAAAACATAGGGGAGGGTATTAGGCTTGTTAGAAGCGGAAGCGTCCTTAAGATTGTTGTAAAGATATAAGGAGAAAGAAATGGAAAAGCATATCTTGAAGGATAGAATCACGATTATCACTGGCGCAGGAAGGGGACTTGGCGAGGCATTATGCTATGGATTTGCAGAAGAGGGTGCAATCATATTTCCCTGGGATATTGACAGTGAGAATCTTCAGAGGGTTGCAGAACAACTTGAAAAAAAGAATGCACTTGGTAAAAAAGGAGTCGTTGATATTACAGATGAGAAACAGGTTGAAAGTGAGATAGGTTTGATAGAGTCAGAGTTCAAAAGGGTTGATGTAATGATTGCGAATGCCGGAATACTCTATTCGTATGAGATAACTGATTTTCCTGCGCATCAGTGGAGAAGAATCATAGACGTGAATCTCACCGGCTACTTTATATGTGCAAAATATGCAGCAAAAGTAATGAAAAAACAAAAGAAGGGTGTTATTCTTCAAATTAACTCAAAATCAGGCAAAAAAGGAAGTTATTGGAATTCAGGATATGCTGCCAGTAAGTTTGGGGGAATAGGGCTTACACAAAGTATGGCGCTTGACCTTGCGCCTTTTGGCATAAGGGTTAATGCGATATGTCCCGGAAATATTCTTGAAAGTCCTCTATGGCAGACAAGTTTGTTTCAGCAGTATGCAAGAAAATGGGGTATGTCAGTGGAAGAGGTTAAACGAAAATATATTGAACAGGTGCCTCTTGGCAGGTCCTGTACCTACAGGGATGTTATTAATGTTGCGGTATTTCTTGCGAGCGATTATGCTGACTACATGACCGGTCAGGCAGTCAATGTTACTGGTGGTCAGGAAATGAGATGAAACAATCAAGAGATGAGTTTTTTCTGAAGAAATGTCTGGCACTTGCCAGGAAGGGATGCGGATTGGTCAGTCCAAATCCAATGGTTGGTGCTGTTATCTCAAAGGGAAACCGCATGATTGGCTGGGGATGGCACAGAGGATATGGACTGCCACACGCAGAAGTTGAAGCCCTGGCTATGGCAGGGCCAAAGGCAAAAGGTGCAACCCTCTATGTTAATCTTGAGCCCTGCTGTCATTATGGAAAGACACCTCCATGCACTGATGCAATTATCAAGGCAGGTATAAGAAAGGTTGTGTTTTCTACAATTGATCCAAATCCTTTTGTTAATGGGAAAAGCATACGTATTCTTGAAAGCCAGGGTGTCAGCGTGAGATACGGCATTCTTGAAAAAGAGTCAAACGAGTTGAATGAGACATACTTCACTTACATAAACAAGAAAAGGCCATTTATTTCATTGAAATGGGCAATGAGTGTTGATGGAAAAATTGCGAATGAAAAAGGTGAGTCAAAATGGATTACCTCTGATGAGGCAAGACAGTATAATAGAAGGCTCAGATTTGAGTATGATGCAATCCTGACAGGAATTAATACGATAATAAGGGATGATCCTCTTCTTGATTTTTGTTTGCCTGCGTATGCTGCAAAGAAAGAGATTACCAGTAGGAAGAGATACTATAAGATTATTCTTGATTCAAATTTGAGGATGCCTTTGTCATCAAGGGTTTTGAATACATCAGCAAAGCTGATAATATTTACAAAAAAGGGCATAAGGTCCGGGATGTATCCTGATAATGTTGAACTTATTGGAATTGATGAAATAGAAGAGGGACTGCTTGATATCAGGCAGGTAATATCTCACCTTTACGGAATTGGAGTGGGCAAATTACTTGTTGAAGGTGGGACAAAAGTGCTCACATCCTTTTGGAGGTTCAATCTTTTTGACAGAATATATGCTTTTATCGGCGCCAGGATACTTGGAGGAACCGCGGTTTATCCACCTCTTGAAGGAAACATTATCCCGCTGGATTCAGGAGAATTCCTGTGCATCAAAGAAGTTGTGAGGTTTTCCACCGATTTATTGCTTGTACTGAAAAATGTTCTCGGGAATAATTGAAGAGATCGGGACCATTGTTGAGAGGAAAGATGCCACTGTAACAAGGATTGGCATAAGAACCAGTCGCATTTTTGATGACCTTTCTGAAGGCGACAGTATAAGCGTGGATGGGGTTTGCCTTACAGTTGAAGAAATTAAGAAACCTGTTTTCTATGCCTGTCTTTCTGAAGAAACAAAAAGATTGACGACACTTGGAAAGGCAGCAAACGGCACAAAAGTAAATCTTGAAAGGTCTTTGAAATACGGAGACAGAATCGGCGGGCATTTCCTCTCAGGGCATATTGACTTTGTTTCAAAGATTTCGTATAAGAAAACAGAGGGGAAAACTACCCTGATAAGAATTAGAATTCCTGCTTCATCATTGAGGTACTTTGTACCGAAATGCTCTGTTGGTGTTGACGGGATTTCCTTAACTGTGGCAGAAATTTTGAATAATGAGATTGTTATATGGCTCATCCCTTATACGATTTCAAACACAACGATAAAAGACAAGCATACAGGGGATAATGTAAATATTGAAATAGATATGCTGATGAAGGCTACAGTTGAAAACATAAGAAATCTTTCGGTGAGAAGATATGAAAAAATCAATAAGGAAGCGATTTTCTGAGATTGCAAGCATAGAAAAAGCCATTGATGACCTGAAAAGAGGCAGATTTGTGATTGTTGTTGATGATGCCAGAAGAGAAAACGAAGGAGACCTCATCTGTTCTGCACAGAAGATTACCCCACAACATATAAACTTTATGGCAAAGTATGCGAGAGGACTGATATGTGTTGCCATGACCGAAGAAAGAATTCAACAGCTCGGACTTTCTCCGATGGTTGATAAAAACACTGCACTTCACAATACAAGTTTCACTGTATCCGTTGATGCAAAAAAAGGCCTTACAACCGGAATTTCTGCATATGATAGAGCAAGAACAATTAAGGCACTTATCAACCCTGAAACAAAACCGGATGACCTTGCAAAACCAGGTCATGTTTTCCCGATAAAGGCAAGAGAAGGCGGTGTGCTTGTGAGGGCAGGTCATACAGAAGCTGCAGTAGATCTTGCACGAATTGCAGGCCACTATCCTGCAGGAGTGATATGCGAGATTATGGCAGAGGATGGCTCCATGGCAAGGATGCCTGAACTTGTAAAAATGGCAAACAAACACAAACTGAAAATTATTACCATTGCTGACCTGATAAAATTCAGAAGGCAGAGAGAAAAACTTGTTGAAAGGATACTGTCTGTTCAACTGCCCACAAAATTTGGAGATTTTGAGTTATTTCTCTATAGAGACAGGATAGAAGGGAATAATCATCTTGCTCTTGTAAAAAGAATTTCAAATAGAACCGTTTTCCCTCTTGTCAGGGTTCATTCTCAATGTCTTACAGGGGATATTTTTCATTCGCTCAGGTGCGACTGCGGAGAACAACTTCATAGGGCACTTGCAATGATTGCCGAAGAAGGTGGTGCCTTAATATATTTGCCACAGGAGGGAAGAGGAATAGGACTTGAAGATAAACTTCGCGCATATAAACTGCAGCAGGAAAAAAATCTTGACACAGTTGAAGCAAATAGATTTCTCGGCTATCCTGATGATTTGAGAGATTACGGTATTGGCGCCCAGATTCTTATTGACCTTGGTTTTACAGACATACGGCTTCTCACCAATAACCCCAGAAAGATTATCGGTCTTGAAGGGTACGGGATAAAGATTGTGGAACGGCTGCCAATAGAAATTCCGCCAAACCAGTACTCGTTAAAATATCTGAAAACGAAGAAACTAAAAATGAAGCATATTATTGAAAACGTTGGAGTTTCTGTTTATAACAAAAAGAGAGGTGTAAAATGAAAATTTTTGAAGGGAATCTTTCAGCTGCAGACAAAAGGTTTGGAATAGTCATAAGCAGGTTCAATGAATTTTTGACAAAAAATCTTCTTGAGGGAGCGATTGATTGTCTTAGAAGACACGGCGCAAAAGAGGAGGATATTGATATTGCCTGGGTTCCCGGTGCTTTTGAAATAGGATTTGCAGCAAGAAAAATGGCGGCAATGAAAAAATACAGTGCGATAATCTGTCTCGGGGTTATTCTACGTGGAGCCACACCTCACTTTGAATATGTTGCAGGTCAGGTTACAAGGATACTGGGTCAGATTAACAGTGAAGGGCTTGTCCCTGTTGTTTCTGGAATTATTATTGCTGACAACATTGAGCAGGCAACAGAAAGGGCAGGAACAAAAATGGGTAATAAGGGTTGGTCTGCCGCACTTTCAGCAATTGAAATGGCAAACATAAATCAGATTTTGAAATGAAAAAAATACGTCGCAAGGGAAGAATTGCTGCTCTAAGTGTCTGCTATCAAATGGATATCAGAAATATTACTTCCGAGCAAACCGCTCTCAAGGCATTGGAGGATATGCATCTTGATAAGGAGGTACACCTGTTTGCCGAGATGCTTACTGAAGGAGTTCTAAAAAACAGAGCCCTTATTGACGAGTTAATCAGCAAATACAGCATAAACTGGGATATCTCAAGGATGGGTTACATAGACAGAAATATTTTGAGGATAGCCGTCTATGAGATGATTTACCTTCCTGATGTACCTCATGCTGTGGCAATTGATGAAGCAATTGAAATAGCAAAGATTTATGGCTCATTAGATTCAGGGAAGTTCATTAATGGAATTCTTGACAGGATAGGGAAAAAACTGTCCTGTGAAAAGAATATGGAGGATTTACCCGCCAGTGGGAAATAACAACAAAGTGAAACGTTATCTGATTGTTATTCTCAAGGTGTTTGTGAGCATTTTTTTTATATACCTTGTGGCACGAAAGGTTGATATTTCTGCCATGGGTTCAATCCTGAAAGGTGTATCAATTCCATCATTGCTCTGGATACTGCTGGTAAACTTTGTGGTGACTGTCTTCATCGCACTCAGGTGGTATTTCATCCTCCATGATTTCAGGGGAAAATGGTCTTTTCCTGAGATATGGAAGTTATCTCTAATTGGGCTGTATTTTAATGTTCTTCTTCCAACAGGGACAGGTGGAGACGCGGTTAAGATTATATATCTCACGAGAAACCAGCAGGAACGGCTGAAACTTGGAACATCCGTTGTTTTTGACCGTTTCATTGGTTCATCAACAATTATTTTTATGGCTGTTGCAGGAGTTCTTTTTTATGAGAGATACCTGCCCGCAGAGCTCAAAATCAGTATTACCGGCATTTTTATTTTCGTTCTTATTGTATGGATTTTGATCCTGAATGATAGATTTGTTGTACCTATCGGTAAACTGTTTCCTTCTGTCATAAGACAGAATCTGAAGGCATTCTATATTCATCTGAGGGACTATGGAATAAATTCTCGCATTCTTTTCAGTGCGATTATTACAAGCATAGTGGTGCAGATTTTGTCTGTTTATGCTCAATATCTTTCTGCAATTTTAGTTTCTTCGGCTGAGATGAGGATACCTTTTCCGATGTTTTTTGTTTTCATTCCAATAATATGGCTTTCTGCAATAGTACCTTCTCTCGGTGGCCTTGGCATCAGGGAGTATGGATATCTGTTCTTCTTCAGGTTTTATCTCGGCAAAGACGCAGCGATCGCTCTTTCACTTATAAATCTCCTGCTTATTTTTTCTCAGGCACTCCTTGGAGCAATTGTTTTTTTGTTCTTTCGCTCAAAGCATCAAGACGCCAGATAGATGTCTTTCTCAGGATTCTCTTGACCTCTTCTGGCTCGGGAATATCAGTGGCTGGTTTGCATGCCTTTGCTGTTCCGGCAGAAGCAGCATATCTCAATGCCTCCGGGAAGTTTTTCGTTCTTGAAAAACTGAGAATGAAACCGCCGAGAAATATGTCTCCGCAGCCAACAGAACCAGGATTTTTTACTGCTGGACCTTTTGCATAGAAAGAACCCTGCTGTGAAAAACCAAGAGAGCCCTTTTCTCCCAGTGTAATAAGAACAAAACTTATGCCGCAATCAAGGAATTTTTCTCCGGCATCCTTAATCTGGTCAAACCCTTGAATTTTTCCCTGGACCAGCCGTTCAAGTTCCCAGATATTCGGTTTGATCAGGTCGGGTTTTGCGGCGATACCTTTTCTTAGGGCATTCCCGTCTGCATCAAGTGCTATAAAGGTTTTGTTTGTTCTTTTATGGATTTTTTTTATGATTTCCCCATAGAAATTATCAGGTACCCCAGGAGGGAGGCTCCCAGCAAGTATGACCCAGTCAATCAATCCGAAATTATTTCTAATAACCAGATCAAGGATTTTTTTTGTTGAGGATTTTTTTACTCTGAACCCTGGCTCATTAAACCTTATTACCCTTCCATCCCTAAAAAAAAATTGTAATTTTCCCTTGTTTCTCCAGGTAGTTCCAGAAGCAGAGTATTTGAGATCCGGCTGGTTTTCAGAAGTTCAGTGAACCGTCTTCCATTATATCCAGCGAATATTCCTGCTGCCTGCACGTTTGCCTTGCAGGCAGCAAGGAATCTTGCAATGTTGAAAGCTTTTCCACCTGCGCTGATTTTTTTTCGCCTGATACGTATTACATCATCAATCTTAAAGTCATCTGCATAACAATTTATATCAAGGCAGGGGTTCAAACTGACTGTTAAAAAATATCTCTTCTGCATTTCAAACTGTTTGGGGTCTATATTTTCTGATTTTTTTTCGGCGTCTCAACTGACTTGGTTTTTCGTAGAACTCGCGTTTCTTGATTTCTTTTATTATGCCTTCTTTTTCAACCTCTCTTTTAAATTGTTTAAAAAGTTTCTCAAAATTTTCGTGCTGTTGTTTTTCCACAGAGATACAGTCACCCCCTCCCTAGTATCTGTCTATAAGGAACAGTCGGGAACCACAATGTCTGCAATTCTTTTCGTCCGGTGCATATCCGTCAATAACGAAACATGTTCTACACCGGATATTGGTTTTTTCGACCAGAATCGCGGTCCGCTTTCCTTGATCTTCGGATTTTGATGTTTTCTTTTTGCTTTCTTTCATTGGATTTATGTTTTAGAACCCGGAACATTAATTATAATCTTTTCCACAAGATGTGTCAAGATAGGCTCAACAGAAGAAGCAGTAGCAAGGATTTCCTCAAATGTGGCAACCTTTAAGGCATCAGGAAGACACATATCACTTATGACTGATATTCCAAAAACCTTCAGTCCAGCATGAACAGCTGCAATTACCTCAACAACCGTTGACATGCAAACCATGTCAGCGCCGATGGCTCTGAGAAATCTGTATTCTGCTCTTGTTTCAAGATTTGGGCCTGTCAGTCCCACGAGAACTCCTTTTTTGACAGGGATTTTTTCCTCAACCGCGATTTTTTCAGCAAGTTCAATAATATCAGGGTCATACGGATTGGACATATCCGGAAATCTCACGCCGATTTCTTCAAAGTTTTCTCCTGTAAGAGGATTGCAGCCCGTCAGATTAATATGGTCTGTGATAATAACAAGGTCTCCTGTCCTGAAAAGTGGATTCATTCCTCCAGCAGCATTGGATTCAAGAAGTATCCTTGCTCCAAGAAACTTCAGGACCCGTATGGGAAGTGCAATTTCCTTTGCAGAATAACCCTCATAAAGATGGAATCTGCCCTGGAATGCAAGGATTTTCCTGTCTCCTATTCTTCCGGATATGAGATTTCCAGCATGACCTTGTACTGTGGATACAGGGAAATGAGGAATTGAACTATAAGGTATGATATTGTCCACTTCTATTTTTTCTGCAAATTTTCCCAGTCCTGTGCCGAGGATTATCCCTATCTCCGGTGTTTTCTGTATCTTTGTTTTCAGAAACCTCACTGATTCCATTATTTTTTCAAGTTCATTCATTGTGTCCCCCATGTGTATGTGTACCATTGTATTCCGACAATTCAACTGCTCTTTTCAAGGCAGCATCAAAGGCATCTATTAATATTTTCTTGATGTTTTCCTTCTGCATTCTTTCAAGACCTGCAAGAGTTGTGCCGCCAGGAGAACAAACCCTTTCTTTCAGCGCAGAAGGTGTCTGGTTTGAAAGTGCGAGCATGAGTCCTGTTCCTTCAAAGAGAGCAGCCGTAATTTTTCTTGCTGTTTCCTCATCAAATTTCCTTTCTCTGAGATACAGATGGATTATTTCTGCGAGATAAAAAAGAAAACCAGGTCCGCTTCCGGCAACTGCCGTAATAAGAAACATATCCTGTTCTTTTACAGGAAAACAAAAAGAAACCCTTGAAAAAATTTCAATCAGTTCTTTCAATGCATCCGAATCCACGTTTTCCCAGCAGTATCCGATAATTCCTTTACCATTTTCAATGGCAAGGTTCGGCATCATCCTGACAACCGGCATCCGTTTTCCAAAAAATCCATGCAGGGATTCTATTGTTATGCCTGCTGCGACACTTATTATGATAGAAGAGTCATCCAAAAATTGTGAAATTTCCGAACACAACTGCGGGATATCTTTTGGTTTTACAGCGAGCAATATAAAACGGGAGTTCCTTGCAAGGATATTATGCGGCAGAATCTCAATGTTGAAGAGTTGTTTGAATCTTTCAGATTTCCTGGCATCTGTTTCACTGGCGCAAATTTTTTCTGCTGAAAGGTTCCCGTATTTTATAAGTCCATTAGCAATGGCACATCCGATATTGCCGCATCCAATGAGGCCGAATTGATACTTTTTTTCTCCAATCAACCAGCTTCCTCTCCTTCAACTTCACCAACCTTGATTTCCAGATTTTCTCTATCCTCAATTCTTTCAATCATGCCGTCCCTGATCCAGATTACCCTGTCAGAAACGTCAAGCATTTTCAAATCGTGTGTTGCGGTGATTATACTGACTTCTTTATTCTTGTTCATCTCTTTCAACAGGTGGATGATTTCCTTTCCTGTTTTCAGGTCAAGATTACCTGTTGGTTCATCGGCAAGAATTATTGCAGGGTCATTGGCAAGTGCCCTTGCGATTGCAACACGCTGCTGCTGGCCTCCTGATAGTTCAAAGGGTTTGTGATGCAGTCGTTCGCCAAGTCCGACTGTTTCAAGCAGAGATTTTGCTTTATTCATCGCATCTTCGTTTTCCATACCCCCAAAGATCATGGGTAGCATGACATTTTCAAGCGCAGTCATGACAGGTATGAGATTGAATGTCTGAAAGATATATCCTATTTTCCTGCATCTGAGCCAGGCGAGTTCATAGGCATCCAGCTGGGCAATATCAACCTCATCAATGTACACCTTTCCTTCTGTTGGCTTGTCAAGCCCGCCAATCATGTTAAAAAGGGTTGTCTTTCCGCTTCCAGAAGGACCCATGATGGAGATATATTCCCCTCTATATATCTCAATATCTATTCCTTTTAATACATGGAGGGGTATCTTTCCGAGAAGAAAAGTTTTCTTTAACCCAATTGTTCTGACAATTGCTTCTTTTGGCATTTTACGCTCCTGTTTTATACTTCTCTGCGGATTGCTTCAGCTGGTTCCATTTTTGCTGAAACATACGCAGGATAGATTGCTCCAATTATTGAAATAGCTATACCCAGCAGTATGCTGAATAAAGAATACTTCAAAAGAAGGCCTGCCGGAAACATACCCCAGATGAGCCCTTTGTATTTCAAGAGATAGACGACAAAGCTTGCCATAGAACCAAAAAGCACGCCTATGATAGACCCTGCAAGCCCCTGCATTGATGACTCAAGAATGAAGAGTTCAACAATGTATTTGTCAAGTGCGCCAAGACACTTCATTGTGCCTATCTCACGAGACCTTTCCGTAACTGCCATCAACATCGCATTGACAATTCCAACAACGCATACCAGCAGAGACAGTGAAATAAGCCATATCTGACGTATCTTCATTTCCTCCATGTTCTGCTGGAGAACAATCTTGAGATTTTCAGGCCCTTTTTCAAGAATTCCGGTTACAAAGGCGTTACTGCTCAATATGGACATAAGAAATGCGATACCAAGAACAATTGACATTGTGACAATTACTGACCTTCCGAACCTTATTCTGATGCTTCTGAGACTCATATTAAATGCATGACCTAAGGGCAGGGTTAATTGTTTCTTTATCTTCTTCTCAGGAATATTTTCTTGCATTATCTTCTCCTATATTAACATTTCGTTCTGCTAAATTTACCTATGTTTTTATTTTTTCTCCCAAATCCCCCTGTTTTTCAATCAAGTCCTATTGCTTTTCTTAATACTAATATTACATCAGAAATATCAACACTTCCATCAGAATTCATATCTGCCAATGTGGGATTTGGAGTATCAAGTCCTATTGCCATCCTTAAACATAATATTACATCAGAAATATCAATTGTTCCATCTTTGTTTATATCACTTTTAACTGATAATGTAATATTTATTCCAGTTGCATCTGGAGGAAGTGTTACATCATTAGGGTTTCCATCATTGTTAGTATCATAAGCTCCCTGCGGTTCTCCAGTATCTACCTGTGTATCTTCATTTAAATCCATAAATGCTCCAACATAATAAGTGCCAGATGGAAGATTAGAAATTGTATATGCTCCTGGACTACTTATACTGGTACTGCCAATTGGTTCACCTGAAAATTCCGGATTATCAAATGCACCTATATAAATTGCCCCTGATAAACTACCTTGATAACTAATAGTCCCTGATATACTATATATGATAGAAGGAGTTTGTCTTTCATATACTCCTATATCTACATAGGCTGGGGTGCCACCACCTGTATTAGGCACTCCTGGGTCGTCATAGCGAGCCTTACCATCTTTGTCAGTTGTAGGCACTGTTTCACCATTATCTCCAAAACCAGCATCTATACAAGGAGAACCATCTCCTAAATGGTAATCATTACTGGAAGCATCAACAAACAATGGGTTACTATTGATATTACCCAAACCCCATCCTGTATAACTACCGGCTCCACCTCCTCCAATATCAGATTCACCACCCTGAATATCACAATAACTGATAGCAGGGTCGCTGTTACTACCGGAGAGATACACCTGATTACCTGAACCGGCTGAATTATTCCATAATATGCAGTTTGTTATGGTTGGAGAAGAACCATCACAGCTTATCCCACCACCATAATTATTTGCTGTGTTTCCTGATATTGTGCAGTTTGTTATGGTTGGAGAAGAATAATAACAGTTTATCCCGCCACCATAAGTACTAGCCGTATTTCCTGCTATTATGCAGTTTGTTATGGTTGGAGAAGAAGAGAAACAGTATATCCCGCCTCCATTATAATTAGCCGTATTTCCTGATATTGTGCAGTTTGTTATGGTTGGAGAAGTAGAAGAACAGTGTATCCCACCACCATCGCCACCAGCATTTCCTGATATTGTGCAGTTGATTATGGTTGGAGAAGAATAAGGGGAACAGTAAATTCCACCACCACTATTTCCTGATATTGTGCAGTTTGTTATGGTTGGAGAAGAATAATCATAACAGTATATCCCACCACCAGAAGAAGCCGTATTTCCTGATATTGTGCAGTTGATTATGGTTGGAGAAGAATATTGGCAGTAAATTCCACCGCCATTATAGTGACTAGCCGTATTTCCTGATATTGTGCAGTTAGTTATGGTTGGAGAAGAAGAGAAACAGTATATCCCGCCTCCATTATCAGTATGTCCATTTTTAATTGTGAAGCCACTAATAACATCAGTACTATTCTGATGGGTATAAAAAGTAAATCCTCTACCATCATTTTCACAATCAATAATACAATTCTCTGGACCGTTTTCTGATTTTACTGTAATATGTTTTACGTTTCCGTCCCATGTTAAATTCTTATTACCGTTTCCAGTATATATTCCATCTGCTACTAACACAGTATCTCCATTACCTGCCTCATCAATACCATATTGAATAGTCTTGAATGGTTTTTCTGGTGTTTTCCCCTGGTCATTCAAAGTAGTATCAACGCCTATCTCATTATTTACATACCAGGTATCTGCATTTATCACTGTAGAGAATATAAATCCTGAAAAGAATAAAGTGAAAAAAAGTATTCGGGAAATTTTCTGGATTTTGCTACTTTGCATTTTTACTTTCAAATTTTTCCTATTCATTTTGCTTCTCCTTTGCCAGATGTAATTTTAAACTAAATACTCACCTAACCC
>DYKA01000158.1 GCA_020722805.1 Vermiphilus sp. | reverse complement strand
CTAGTGATGCAGAACACATTCTTTGAAAAGATAAATCTTGTTAATGGTGGAACATGCAGCAACATGGTGCAGTGGATTGATGGGAAAATTATTTCAGAAAGCGTTGATCCATTTCATATGGCATCAATTGACTTTTTTGAAAGATGGGGAAGAAAACAGCTTGAGGATGTTTTTTCATACTTTGACAGGCGGAGTTTTCTATAGAATCAGGGGAGTTCCTGATACAGATACTGCGAATTTCCTGATGGACATAGTTAGAAAATACAGGGCATAGGAGGAAGAATGCTGTACAGAAAATTTGGAAATACTCAATACAATGTATCACGGCTTGGTTTTGGAGCAATGCGGCTCCCAACACTTCCTGATGGAAATGTTGATTTAGACAGGGCAGTAGAAATAATAAGATATGCTATTGAAAAAGGGGTCAATTTTATTGATTCACATCACTTCTATCACAATGGACAGAGTGAACAGGCAATAGGAATTGCAATAAAGGGGTTTCCAAGAGAGAAACTCATTATCCAGACAAAGATTGGAATGTATAACAATTATACAGACAAACAGTGCTGGGAACTACTTGAGAATGCATTGAAAAAACTCAATACTGATTACATTGATTTCTATCTCACCCATAGTTTGAACTGGGATACTTACACAAAACACAACAGGCAGTTTATGAAGTTCACGCAAAAGGCGCTTGAACAGAAGCTTATAAGATATCGCGGCTTTTCCGTTCACGACAGTGCGGAAAATATGAAAAAACTTGTTCAGACAGGAGAATTTCAGGCGATGACAGTGCAGTATAACCTTCTTTATCGCGAAAGCGAGCAGGCAATTGCTCTTGCCCATAAAAACGGCATGGGTGTTGTTGTGATGGGACCTGTTGGTGGAGGAACTTTTGGCTATCCCGGGGAGGAGATTCTTTCGTGGACAGGCGAGAAGCAGAAAAGCACAGCAAGTTTGGCAATAAGGTTTGTTCTTTCAAATCCAGATGTTGATATTGCACTTTCAGGTATGAGTACCCTTGACCAGGTGATTGACAACATCAACACAGTTAGCAATCTTGCTCCTCTTGACAGTAAAGATATAAAGAAACTTGATGAAATTTTTGAATCAAGGAAAAAACTACTTGACCTTTACTGTACTGGCTGCAGATATTGCATGCCCTGTCCGAACAATATAAATATTCCATTGAACTTTCACTGGTACAATATCGCAAGGGTCTATGGTGTTGAGAAAAAGGCACGCGATGGATATTTTTCCATGAAAATAGAAGAAAGGGCTTCATCCTGCACAGAGGCGGACAGTGCGTGGAGAAATGTCCACAGAAAATTCCTATACCGGAAAAACTCAAAGAGGTTTCCAATTATTTCGGGGAAAAGAAATGAAATTCAGTCAAGCGAAAGTTGGTAGAGTTTTTGTCGTCAAGCTTGAAGATGGCGATAATCTTCCCGATGTTATTGAGGAATTTGCCAGCACTCACAAGCTAAAGGCAGGCGTATGCATTATGGTTGGCGGAATTAGCAAAGGGAAACTGGTCTGTGGTCCGGAAAGCCCGGATACATTCCCAGTTGTTCCAATGCTTCAGGAAATAAAAGGGGTAAATGAGATTCTCGGGGTTGGAACAATATTTCCTGACGAAAACAATTCTCCAAAGCTTCATATGCACGCCGCGATAGGGAGAAAAAAAAATACACTTGTCGGCTGCATAAGGCCAGGAATATCTGTCTGGAAAATAGTGGAATTTATTATTCTGGAACTGATTGATTCAGAGGCAAGCCGTAAAAAGAATAAGAAGGCTGGGTTTTCAATCCTTGAGCCGTAAGACATGGAAATAAGAATTGTTGTTCCTGAAGAAGTCTTGAAAAATCTCAGGGATGACGGCTATATTCTGCAATCTGCGCTTAATTCAATTCAGTTTTGTGATGAGGCAGAATCATACATGCACAGCGGATGCCTTGTAACCCGCTGGTAATTTAGAGAAAAGATTGTTTCAATGATGGAACAAACAGGAAAAATTGGGAATTGTGTTTCATTCATAAACCGGGGCGCATATGGCTGGGTTCAGAACAATTAAGGTTGTTTCTAACTGGAAAAAACTGCCGGCTGTTGAAA
>DYKA01000157.1 GCA_020722805.1 Vermiphilus sp. | reverse complement strand
CCTTAGATAGAAATCTGGATTGAAAAAGAGAAAAAAGGAAAATTGATAGGGGGGGGTTGACAAGCCTTTTCATAGATGTGTATTTACGTCCTTTTTTATCCAGTTAGTATAACAGAATTCGCCTGAAAATGCCAGCGTACCACATAAAATATTGAAAAGGTTGAAATGTTTTCTTTTGGTTAATTGTTTTCTCTTTGAAAAAACAGAAATAATCCCCATTTTCAGATTTCTTATTCTGCTTTTTTATCCCTTCTTCAGTATGAAATAGCATATTACCTGCGTGCAAACCAGAAACTATTTGCAATTTTTCTCACTATGTGATAAACAATAATTGTGAATCAAATAAAAAATAAAGGGCTTGTATTACCTGATGTACTTGTCTTTATTGTTGTTCTTTTGATTGTGACAGGTATTAGTTTCCGCCTCGTCTATTCTGTAAATCAAAAAGCAAAAATTGTAAAAGCAAAAACAGAAATTACCCAGTTTGCTATTGCTGTTGAAAATATGAAGGATGATACAGGATATTATCCTGTGCGGCTGGGAGCTATCTTTGACCAAACCCCTCCAGCAGGAATGGAAAGAAACTGGCATGGTCCTTATGCGACAAAAATGAGGGATACAGTTGATGATGATACTCCGCTTGACCCATGGGGCTCTCCCTATTTCTATCAAATACCTCTTACAGATGTTCCCCCTCAAACTTATTTGCAAACTCCAGAAATAGGAAGATTTACCGGGAAACCAAAAACATATACATATCCATTTACCGCGCCATCAGGTCCGGCAGTTTTGATTTTGACAAATTATGGTATTACATCAGCAGAGGTAAGTATCAACGGAACTGTTATTATCCCACAGAGAGAATTTCGTAATCATCCCCGTCCACAAATTATTACAAAAAATGTTAATCTCATTGGAGGCATAAATACTCTTACAACGTGGTTTGCAAGTACTCCAACTGATTATTTCCTTATCTGGATTGGTGTTCCGTCAACAAAGGCCGCAGTTCCTACATCAGATTATTTTATTATTGGCAGCTATGGTAGAGACAAAAACAGTGGTGGCACAGGTTTTGATAGAGATATAATTTTCAATTCAAAAATATATCCCAATTTTCAGTGAGGATAAAATGGCAAAATTCAGAAGAAGAAAATACCTGATTAACAAGCCTGTCCAGATTGGATACTTTGGTTTAACTGCGTGGTTTATATGTCTGGGGATATTGCTTGTGGGAAGTTTGACATACTATTTCACTCTGAACACAATTATTGAGCAGATTCAGATATCGGCACAGAGTTTTGATGCTCTGGATGCAGTAAATAAAATCAATCTCATTCTTCAAAAAAAGCTTGCAGTTGTTTTTGTTTTCCTTGTGATAGTTGCCGCGGCACTTGTTATTTTCTACCTTCACAGGGTTGTTGGTCCAATCTACAGGATTGAAAAAACCTTAAGAGATGTTATTGAGGGCAAGCCCTTTCAAATCATACGACTGAGAAAAAAAGATAGTTTCAAGACACTTGCAGAAACAGTAAATGCCTTTGTAACTTATTACGAAAGCCGTTTCCAGAAAACAAAAGAAATCCTTTGGAAAAAGGAAATTTCTGACTCAGCCAAAATTGAGGAGATCAAGAAAATTTTCAGTGATTAACCTTTTCTGCATCAGCCCAAAGTTTTTCAAGATTGTAAAACTCTCTAACTGCTGGAAGGAAGATGTGAACAACAATATCTTTATAATCAAGAAGTATCCAGTTTGTTTCAAAACCTTCAACAGAAAATGGCGGCCTATCAAATTCTTCTATGATTGCCTCTGCAATTGCAGTTGTCTGAATGTTTGTTTCGCCTGATGCAATAACAAGAAAATCAGTAATCCATGTAAGTTTTCTTACATCAAGAACAACAATATCTTCTGCCTTTTTTTCTTCAAGAATTTCGCAGATTCTTTTTAGTTTTTCGTTAATCCAGCCCTCCAATTTTTAACTATTATAACAAATTTTGACATCATAATAAATTCTTTTATATAAAGAGCTAATAATTTCTGATTAAGGATGTCTGAAAAAAAAGAGCACCGTATAACACTAAAGCCGAGAAGGTGAGGCCGCCAAATCCCCGCTTCGGCACTCTT
>DYKA01000156.1 GCA_020722805.1 Vermiphilus sp. | reverse complement strand
CGCTGTTAGAGAAGTCTTGCCCTGCCGGAAGATGCTTTATGGCTGAACTTATTGAAAATATCCGGCAGCCTTCTTTGTTTGATGATCTTTAAGGAAAGATATGAAAAGCCCATTGTGGGCTTTGGAAATTTGATAAACCAATTTTGAAAGGATGTATTATGAGTGTGCCAAGAAAAGCTGATGTGAGCAAGCTGGACAATCCAGCACGGCCAAAGCCGGGTAAATAATTTAGCAGAAACTGAAAAATATCAAACGTGCTATCTGGAATATTCAATGTTCCACAGAATAAAAATCGCTGACAGGGCTATTGATGTTTTTAATGTAAACACGCATTGCCGAGAGCAAAGATGGCACAGGATAGCTAACAAGGATTCCGTCAGGATAGTTTGTGTCAGAAAAATACGAACCGCTAAATGTAAGGGCTGTGGATTGGCTTATACTATTGACGAAAATAGGAAAATAAAAAAGGGATGCAAGAAAAACAGAATTTTAAAAAGGTAAAACATATATGAATGTGTATAACTATTGCCTGAAAAATGGAATTACTCGCACCAAAGAATTCTAGAGAAAGCATCTTGCCCAATATACCGTCAACATAGGTCTCAAATGCGGTCATGATTGCACGTACTGCTCAACAGGTGCAATGCTACGGACTCACAAGGTTTTTAAGGAACTGGGATAAAGTCCTTTTGAAAATGGCTATGCCATAGTTGATCCTTCAACACCCGATCGTGTGGCATGTGATGCAAAGCATACACGCAACAGGGGATTATGCCGTTTTAAGATGGACCAGATAAATATTTGAATAGATGGTTATTGTCAATGATAGTTTGAGAATAATGCCTGCAGAAAAAAAAGAAAAATGTGTTAACTCGCCATGGCTGACAGTTGAGCAGTTAGCAGATTATCTGTCTGTAAGTTCCGGAACCATTCGCAACTGGGTCAGCCAAAAATATATTCCACACATCAAAAAAGGGCGGATAGTCAGATTCCACCGCAATCAGATTGATGCATGGTTATCTGCTAATGCCTGTTCCGGGAGACATACCATCGCTCAAGGCCTCTTTGGAAGCTAATCGTCCGCTTAAAATCTGCTCTAATCCGTTCTTCCCCTGCAAAAGGTCTTGTACCGCAGTTTTCTTGGCTTCTAAGCCCGTATGAGTATAATAACGTGTCATCTCCAGCCTTGAATGGCCGAGAATCGTCTGAACAGTCAAAGGATTCAGGCCGTTTTCCTCAGCTAACGTTGCAAACATATGCCTCAAGGAATGCACCATTGTAACATCAGAACGGCCAACCCTGGATGCCACATCCATAAACTCCAGCCGAATCTTGTCTTCACGTACCTTGCCGAGTTTGTGCAGCACCCTTTTCGTAATATTAAAAAGCTCCTCATCAGACAAAGCAGGTTTGCCTGCTTTAAGCTCATCAACCATGCTTGAAATAGTTCTTTCCATTTTTTCCCTGCTGTCAAATTTGTATGTTTCCCTCCGGCTTTCTGTATGCAGTCTGGATAAGAATAAAAAACCTTCCCTGCGATTGTGTATCAATTTTTCAAACAAGGGTTTTACCTGTGGAATAATCGGCAGAATCCTTTCCCTGTTTGTTTTTACATACCAGAACATAAGTGGTTTTGACCTGATGAAAAACCGCTCGCCATTCAAATCCACATCCGAGATAAGTAAATGTGCCAGTTCGCCTGCCCTTAAGCCGTATAAACTGAGGACAAAAAACAAGGAGAACTGCCAGTCATCGCAGGCCTTAAAGAATTCCGAAAGTTCACTGCTGTTTAATAAATCGACAGAGGAAGATGTTTGACTATTTTGCATCTTTTCGACAGGAAAGCTTGAAAAAGGATTATCTTCGTAAGGTGATAACAGCCTGCATTTGCGGGCATAGTTAAACAATGTTCGGCAGGTAGACAGGATAAATACAATGCCGCTGGTCTTATATTTATCCTTGTTGCCGTTTTTTTCACCGCTGCGTACACGCTCTTTTCTTCGCAGCCAGCGGACAAACTCGTCAACCGTTACATCTTTTACCTGGTCGATATTATTGAGATGGGGCCTGGTATTAACAAACTCAAGAAAATGGTCAAGTGCCGCCTTATAGCGTCTGACGCT
>DYKA01000155.1 GCA_020722805.1 Vermiphilus sp. | reverse complement strand
ACTAGGTTAAGATTGAGAGCAAATCTGCACGCCTTTTCAACCATTTCAGGATTTTCAATTGCCTCAAGATATGTTCTTGTGGCCCCAAAAAGTTCAAAGACGAAATTCAATCCGTTGATCAATATAAAATGACTGATGCCGAATTTTCCACTGGCATATTTCTTGAAGACCTCAATCTGATTAAGATATCTCTTAAACCAGACACAATCCTGATTGAATGAAAGTTTTTCAAAATCAGACCAGTCCTTAATTATCGGCGCTGTCATTGATGAAATCCAGCCATTTTCAGGATGCACAAGAAAGTTTGTTTCTCCCCCTGCAATCCCGCCGTAAAGACCCTGGTCCATCTCGCTTAAATATGCTGACGGCACAGAATCATCGCAGATGTTTTTTCTCTCTGAAAGATACCTGTCCCAGAAAATCGCCCTTGCAACAGGATCAGGATAATCACAGAAACCGGCAGTATGTCTTTCTGCAAACTCCTTCAGAGTTTTTGAAGGTGTTTCAGCCATTGCGCAAACAATGCCGGTGTCCTTTTCTCTGTAAAGTTGTCTGAGCCGCACAAAGGTTTCTTCGCCACCACCGCACCAAGCCAGCAATGTCTTTTTTTCCATGGAAGTTAGTTTATCACATCTCCATCAGGAATTTCTACGATTCCTTGATTCTTATTTCAAGGACTCTGCTTTCTTTTTTTATTGCATAGTCAGATGATATATGCCCGCCAATAATCCAGACAATTTTTTCTCCATCCTGAACAGCAACAGGAACTTCTACAAATTTTGTTATTTGTTTTTTGTGTGTCTTCCAGTATTTCTTGACTCTTACGGGTGCTACCATTCCGAGAGGTACAAAGCACGCATTCATATCAGGCCTGCAGACATTCAAATTATTCCTGATATGCCCGGCATCTATGCGTGCAATAAACCTGTCCGGGTTTTTTAGAAAACTTTTCTGGAATTTTCTGTATGCCGTAACAATTGTCCAGCCCAAATTAGGAATTTCTGTTTCACCCGGAATATTCAGATACACCGAAAAAGGTGAAGGTTTCAATTTTTTTGATTCAGATTTCTTTATGATGACATCCATTCCGTCATACACAACAAGAACCCCATATTTATCAATGTATCCTTGTTTTTCAGAAATAACTGCGTTTCTTAAGCTTTCAACAGATGCAAAATCAGCAGGATGAGGGAGTCCGCAGAGGCGGGCGAGTATTTCCCTTACAACAAACCTTTGAATACAAGGATGAAGACCTGCAAAAGTTTTCCTCAGAAATTTCACAGAACCCTTGCTGAAAATAAAGTGTTTTTCCAGTGTTTTCTCCGCAGAAGATTTTATGTAATCATAGTCATCAGCAAGGATTCTTGATGTTCTGAAAATATTTTTTCTGAACGCAGGATTTATTTTTTCAAACAATGGGAAGATTTTATGTCTCACAAAATTGCGTCTGAACCTTGTGTCAATATTACTCTCATCAATCATATACTTCAGTTTTTTTTCTTTGATGTACTCCAGAATCTGATTCCTTGAAATCATAAGCATGGGCCTTAATAGAAGAATTCCATCTTCAATTTCAGTTGAAGGAAGAATTCCGCAGAGTCCTTTTAATCCTGCACCACTGAGAAGGTTAAGGATTATTGTTTCTGCTTTGTCATCAGAAGTATGAGCAGTTACAATTGCGGTGCAGTTGAATTTTTTTGCAATTTTGATCAGTGCATTGTACCTTTTGATGCGTGCTATTTCTTCAAATGACTTTCCTCTTGTCTTCTGGACACTTATCTTCTTCCAGTGAAAAGGTATATTCCATTTTTTTGCGATTTTTTTTACAAACTCAAGTTCTTTGTCTGCATTCTTTCTCAATCCATGATGGATGTATGCAACATGTATCCTATTTTTTAGTGAAGGAAAATAATTTATTGCAATGTCAAGCAGTGCAATAGAATCCGGGCCACCGGAGACAGCAAACAGAACTCCTCCAGATTCAGGAAAGATGCGGGATTCAGCCGTCAATATTGCTATCATACCCTGTAAATTCTTGCTCATACATTTACAATAATTCCAAAACCCTTGTCAGTCAATAGTCAGCATGGACTGCAGAAGTTGAGATACATAGGTAACACCTTCCTGTTTTTTGAAAGAGTTTC
>DYKA01000037.1 GCA_020722805.1 Vermiphilus sp. | reverse complement strand
TGGTTTTTTACCTTATCGGGTTATCAAGGGTGAAACCCTTGATGTTCTTGTGCCTGTAAATATGATCGTGGCTGAGAAAATATTTACGATGAAAAACAGGGATAGCCCTGATGATGAAACCGAGATATCCCTTGAACTGATAGGATAACTCAAAAAATTCAATATGCCCACAGCAATCAATCCAAAGCACACGCTGAGTATTGAAAACAGCAAATGATGTCTCAGTTCACTCTATAAGTCAATCTGTTTCAGTTTCATTCCTGCTTTTTCTGTTTTCCTTTTCTCTGCATCTTGAACAAACACCATAGAACTGTATCAAATGGTCAGTAATTCTGTAACCGTATTTTTCGCTGATTTGCTGCTCTGTTTTCTTTACCAGTTCAATCTCTTCCTCAACAAAATCATCATAATCAACTACCCGATTACATCCTGTACAGATTAGATGATGGTGATGGCCTTTCTTATTCACAGGTTGATGCATTTCAAACCTTGCCCTTCCATCACCGAAATCAAACCTTCTGACAACACCAATTCTGGACAAAAGATCAAGAGTTCTATAAACAGTAGTAAGCCCGATATCCGGATGTTTCTTGTGAATCTTGATGTAAATATCCTCAGCACTCAAATGTTCTGAGGTATTGAACAGAAGATTCAGTATCAGATCTCTTGCTTTTGTGCATCTATATCCCTGCCCACGAAAGAAATTGTGTGCCCATGGCGGACCAGTCCTGAAATAATCCGGCATATGTTCCCTTGTTAAAAACGATTTTCATTTATTATAGCATAGTGGAAAATCTAATGGATTGAAAAGCCACAGGAAGTTTTTTAGTCTATTTCATGATCTACGATTTGTTCCTGCAGTATGTAATCCACAATCTTAGTTGACTGAGATTGAAAATCTGCTAAAATTAAGAGTATGTCAGTACTTAAAGAAGAACTTGAAAAACTGCTGGAGTTGCAGACACTGGATATAAAACTTCTTGAAATCAATGCCCAGTTGAAGCAAATTCCAGACCAGATAAAGATGCTTGAAAAAGAGGATGCCCTGCTGAAAAAAGAACTTGAAGAATTTGACAAAACATTCACACATCTTAAGGTTGAAAGAAGACAGAAGGACTCGGAACTCAAGGCAATTGAACAGCAGATAGAAACCCTTCAATCCAGGCTCTATGAGGTAAAGACAAATAAAGAATACCAGGCACTTCAGAAGGAGATTGAAAATCTAAAAGAAAAAAAATCCTCGCATGAAGATGAGATTATTCTTCTGATGGAAAAAGAAGAACAATTCAGAGAAAAGGAAAAACAGCTTCAGGAGAAAGCCGAGGAATACAAAAAAGAAAAAGCAAAGAAACAAACTGAACTTGAAAATGCTATCAATCAGTTAAAAGAAACCAGGAACCTTCTTGAACAACAGAGACAGGCATATGTTTCCCGGATTGACGGGGTGATACTTGAGCTTTATACAAGGGTAAGAAAAGCGAAAAAAGATGGCATAGCAATCTGTAAAATCACAAAGGATTCAAACGGCAATATCTGTAGTGGATGTTATGTTTATATTCCCGGCCATCTGACTGAAAAAATAAAAAGAAAATCCGAAATAGTCCAGTGTGAAAACTGCGGCAGAATCCTGACAGAATGAAATCCATTATTCTTCTTTTTGACGGCACAAGCAGGCCAAATCCCGGGAGGACCGCTTGCGCTTTTATCATCTTTGATGAAAACCATAGCGAAATAGAAAAAAAGGGGATATATCTCGGCGAAGGAACAAATAATATCGCAGAGTATCTTGGACTCATACTCGGGCTTATTTGCGCATTGAAATATAAACCCGATAAACTGGAGATTTATTCTGACAGCAACCTTGTTATACAGCAGATAAATGGAAAATACAGAGTCAAGGATTCACAACTAATGAAGTTATATGTTGTTGCCACAGAGATTCTGAAACTTTTCCCCGAAGTGAAGATTGATTATGTACCTAATGAAAAAAATCCGGCTCATTTCATTGCACAGTCGTATCTTGAAAAAAGATTGTTTGATTGATAAACAAAGTTTCTTTACAATCGTCTAACTTTTGCAGATCTTTGGCAATACGGGAGCAGCCGGGCGGCTACCCTGATTATTCCGGGGAGGAAAGTCCGGGCTCCAGCAGGCATGGTGGCTCCTAACAGGAGCAGGCCGCAAGGTCTGGAAAGTGCCACAGAAATCACACCGTTTCGGTGAAAGGCCGAAATAAGGGTGAAATGGTGAGGTAAGAGCTCACCGCGCTGACAGCAATGTCAGCGGCAAAGGCAAACCCCACCAGGAGAAAAACCAAGCAGGGTCTGGCGCCTGCCTATAAAGACCCGGGTAGGTTGCTTGAGTCAGGAAGTGATTCCTAACCAAGATGAATTGCCGCCTTAAAACAGAACCCGGCTTACCAGCTGCTCCCGATAACGTCGGGTTCTCTAAAAGGCTGCAAAAATTTCACGAAAGATAAAGGGTGATGATGGAAGAATCAATTTCAGGGGGGCGGAATGAAAAAAATTCTGGCAGTTGTTGTTATTACAGGACTTTTCGCTGTGGTCGGATTTGCTCAACAAGAAACATTTACTGCAGCACAGATTGTTGACAGGGTTGGTGCAAGGATTTTACAACTCCCTGACGGTCAGATTGTAAAAAACATTTCTGGTTCAATGACATTCACAGCAAAACTCAATGAAACTGATTACAGCAATCTCAAACCCATCGCCGAAAAACTCATCGGCAAAATACCTTCCAATCCTGTCAAATTTGAAGGAAATTTCATTTCTGTATTGCAGATGCCAGGTGGTAAAGTAGAAAAATTTATGTTTGCCGGGAAATCAGAACTTGGGTCTGTTTACATTTACAGAAACCTTGATAATTTTGTTTGTCTTCTTCCAGATATGAGTATCCAGATTGAAGACAAAATATCAGAAATAAGAAAACTTTCAAGCAGGGGTTCTTCAGAATTTCCGGAAAAAACATTTATGTCAGACCTCAGCGGCTTTATGATTTCAAATAGCCTCAAGACATTGTTCAGCATGGGCAAAACCTGGTTTTATGATGCTGAACTTTCAACCCTTGAAAAATCTGGAAAGAAACTGGTTAAACTGACAAAAACAGAAAACAAAAGAAGTGTTGAAATTACTGTTGACCCGGCAACATCACTTTTCACAGAACTTTTATTTAAGAATGGTAAATCAACTGTTTTAATGGAATTTTGTGTTCCTGAAGACATTAAAAAAATTGCTCTCACTGACTATATGCCAAAATCAATAAGTCTGGATGCTGTTGATAAAGAAAACATCATAAAGATTGAACTTGGCTCACTTGTCTATAACAGCAGTGTGTCTGATGATATTTTTAATCTGAAGAAAATGAAACTCTCTGAGTTTATTTCTGCGATGGCGATTAAACTGATGAACCCGTAGGTTTTATTTAATGTCGTGTGCAAGGATTATTGCTTCTGCAACTTCTTTGAGGGATTTTCTTCTGTCCATACTCTGTTTTCTCAGTATATTGTATGCCTCTTCTTCTGAAATATTTTTTTCTTTCATGAGAATACCCTTTGCTCTTTCAATCAGCTTTCTTGACTCAAGGGCTTCCTGCATTGCAAGTTTTTCTTCCATAAGTTTTGTGTTTTCAATTGCGATGGCTGCCTGGGCAGAAACCGACATCAACATATTGGTTTCTTCCTCTGTAAACTGATGTGGATAATCTGTATAACTGTTGATGACACCTATCGCCCTTCCCTTTATTATCATTGGCACAGCCAGCAGTGAAACAAGCCCCTCCTTTTTAGCGATTTCAGGATACTGGTACAAAACGTCCTTTGTAACATCAAAAACCGCAATTGGCTTTTTCTCAAGCACTGCTTTTCCGCTGATGCTCTCACCAAGTTTAAGGTTTGGCTTGTTAAGATACATCGGGGACAAACTCTGGCTCGCTTTGATAACAAGTTCGTTTTTTTTCTCATCAACAAGCATGATTGAGCAGATCTTTGAGCCAGTGGCTTCTGCTGTTATAGAAACAATAAGATTTAATATCTCCTGCAGGTACCTGTCTGATATGATGGTTGTGCTTATCTGGCTGAGTGAATCCAGCATCTGAACCTTTCTCCTGTTATCTTCGCTCTCCTGAAACTTTACAAGCGCCTTGCCTGCAACCCCACAGATATCTTCAAGCATTCTTATTTCTTTTTCCTTCCATGAATGGGGCCTCTTCTTTTTTATTGAAATTGCGCCTATTATTGTAGAACCCACCCTGATCGGTGCTCCAAGATATGCTTCATATGTTTCTTCAACAAGTTTGTCAATCAACTTAAACCTGTCATCCCTGTATGAACCCTTTTCAAAAATAAGCATTTCGCCTGTTCTCACAATCCAGCCAGTAAGTCCCTCATTTATCGGGAAACTTAATTTTTCAATAAGCTGTGGATATGGATTATGGCTTGCAAGCAGTTTGATAAGATTCCGCTTATTATCAACAAGATAAATGAAACCTCCATCACTTTTGAGTTCAAAAACAATATTACTTATCAGCCGATTGCAAAATTCTTTTGTGTCCCTGCTTTCAATGACAATTTCAAGCAGATTTTTCCAGAATTCCCTTTCTGATTTTCCGGATGTTTTTTTTCTATCCATTTATGAATATATTACCAGAAAACCAGGTTTTATCAAAGGCGCAACCCTGCATCTGATATTTTCATCTTCTTTCTAAAAACAGGCCTGGCCTTTCTTTACTGGAAGAAAAAATGGTAAAATGAATTTTTATGTTTGTGAAAATAAAACACATCCTCAGACAGAAATCAGCGTTCAGAGAAATCATTGTTCTTGCGTTTCCTCTTATCATAAGCACCGGTGCATGGACAATCCAGCATTTTGTTGACAGGATGTTTCTTGCCTGGTACTCCACAGAATCAATCGCGGCTTCAATGCCTGCTGGAATACTGAATATGCTTTTTATGAGTGTATTTATCGGGACTGCTGGATTTACAGAAACATTCATTGCCCAGTATTATGGCGCCCGGCAGTATCATAATATTGGTACTGTTATGTGGCATGGAATATACATCAGTATAATAGGCGGGATTTTTCATCTTTTGCTTATTCCTGTGGCAGTGCCCATTTTTCACGCTGTTGGTCATAATGAGTCCATCGCTAAACTTGAAATTGCTTATTTCCAAACACTTTGCCTCGGAGCGTTTCCTACCATTGCAAATTCTGCTGTGGCTGGCTTCTTTGCCGGCAGGGGAAAACCCAGAATTGTAATGGCTGCTACTCTTTCCCAGACAGCCGTCAATATTCTGTTTGATTATCTGCTTATTTTTGGAAAAGCACATTTCCCTGAACTTGGAATAAAGGGCGCAGGAATTGCCTCTGTCATTTCAGCGTATTCTGGATTTATCTTCCTGCTCGGTGCTGTATCCAAAAAGCATTATGAGGATAAGTACAGGGTATTCAGTTCCTGGAATCTGAACAGAAATCTTTTGATGAGAATATTCAGATTTGGAGTCCCGAGTGGCCTGCAGGGTACAATAGACCTCGCCGGATTTTCAATTTTTCTGCTCTTGCTCGGAAGACTGAGCACAATACCTCTTGCGGCAACAAATATTGCATTTAACATCAACACCCTTGCTTTTATGCCGATGATAGGTATAGGAATGGCTGTATCAATTCTTGTTGGTCAAAATCTCGGCGCGAACAATCCTGAAAAAGCCGAACAGAGCGCATGGACAGGTTTTGTGATTACATTCATCTACATGGTTTCAATTGCGGTTTGTTATGTTGCTGTGCCTGATATATTCATAAGACCATTCTCAGCGAAGGCAGATCCTCAGGAGTTTGAAATAATTCACAGGATTGCTGTTGTGCTTTTGAGGTTTGTTGCATTCTATTCTGTCTTTGATGCAATGAATGTCAGTTTTGCTTCTGCCCTGCGAGGTGCCGGGGATACAAGATATA
Organism: Vermiphilus sp.; assembly: GCA_020722805.1. Lineage (GTDB taxonomy): Bacteria > Ratteibacteria > UBA8468 > B48-G9 > DTJG01 > DTJG01. The sequence continues at coordinate 8,781 of DYKA01000037.1, read as the reverse complement.
TTATGATGGCTGTCGGTCTCATCTCTGTTTCTGTTCTTATTATTCCTTCGTGGATATTCATCGTCATGCTCCAGAGAGGACTCTATGCCTGCTGGGTAATTGCAACTATGTCATTGTGCTCGCCTTTTTGTTCCTGACAAGGTTTTTGCAGGGCAGATGGAAAAAAATAAGGGTCATAGAACAATCTACTGTTTCTTGATTGATTTTTTGCTTCTTGTTTCCTGAAGATGGTAGAAGGGCAGTTTCCCTTCAAGAACCGCAAGAGAAATATCAATGACTTCCTTTGCTTCATCAGGGCTCATTACCCCCACTGCAACCATATCCTTCTTTCTTATCATATTCCAGACAAATGTCAACCCCTGAAGAGGTCTCAACTGTCCTGAAGCAAGCGGCTTTATTGTGATCACCGGTTTTCTTGCTCCTTGAATAATTCTTGCAACCCAGTCAACCTCTACCTGCATCAGAAAACCCATTGAATTGAAAACGCTTATGTATGTCTCTGCATCAAGGTTTGTTTCATCAGCATACACAATTGTTTCCGGCATATGTGTGCTCAAGCCCGGTATCATACCCCATCGCCTTATCATTTCCATAAGTGTGTCAATCTTTCTGATTGTGCGGCTGCATCTATCAACCATAGCATCAGTTGTGCATTGATGAGGCATGCATATTGCGGTACCCTGTTTTACCTCTTGGTCAAGAATCCTTTTTGTCTGGTCATTGCAAAATCCCAGTTCTGGAGTTTTTGCATTTACAGGAAATGTTGGTGTTGATATGACTATAACCTTTTGCCCTGTTTTCTGTTGAACAGCGTCTATTGCTTCACGCAGAACTTTCCTCTGAATCAGCCCGATGAGTGTGTCAATCCCATTATCTACAAAAACTTCCAGAATTTCGGCAATTTTCTTTCTTGTTCCAATGTTTTCATTTATGAATGTGTCCTTTGCTTTTGATGTGTGGCTGAAACCAAGAAACCAGTTTGTTCCGATTACCATTCGTGAAACAGAAATTGAGCCAATTTTTGTTCTGGGAAATTTTCTATGCATCTGTTCCCTTTGATGATGGTTCTGCTTTTCAAAATTTCATCTTCCTTCTTGAATCCATCTTTATCCCTCCTTATGGATTACCAAGAATCAGGTACAGAGAATTCATGTTGTCCGAAATTCCGTATCCAAGATAAAATGGACCGAAGGGTGTATCCACTGCAAAGAAAACACTTCCTGCAACTCTAAAATCGTCATCCTTTGAAAACCCGTATATATTATGTACCTTTGCTCCCTCTATTGAAAATCCAAGATACAGTGGAGGTATCATATGGAATTTATACATATAGATACCGGATGCTTTTGCAAATCTATCACATCTATAATAGTCATATGGCACGCCTGAGAGATTCAAAAATCCACCAAGAGAAAATTTATCATAAAAAGGAATTTCTGTCCCAAGATTTGTGCCTGATTCAATACCCAGAATAAATGTATTTCTTTTTTTCGAAAAAGGAAGCAGTAGCCGCTCCTGAATCTTGTCATAGGATTTATCTCCGCCAAAATAATTCCAGGCATGCTGCCACATTGAGTCAAAATAAATGCCCCTGGAAGGAGCAATACCTGACTCAAGAGAATCAAAAATAAATCTCAAAACAAGGTCTGATTTCACAAGGTCATATTTCTTGAGCACGACTGAACCTATTGAAGGAGACACAGACAAATGTCCCGCAGATACTTCTGCAGCAACAGTCGTATATCTTTCTGCCTGAAATCCAGCGCACAGCCCTATTTCTTTGAGGGTATTGGCGTATTCTGCAGTTCTTCTGCCAGAATCAAAGATATTGAATGAGGTGCTCTTAATGCCGATTGAAGGCATAACAAAAAAATTTCCGCCATAGTTGATGGGCTGATAAAGAGATGATGAAAAACTCCGCTGTTTGCCTATACTCAATTCATTCTTCCATACACCTCCAAGAGGATTTATCTCACGCTTAAAATAAGCAAACCGAGCAGTGTAATCAGTGTTGATGTGGAAATCATCAAATATCCCAAAACCAAAAGAAAAACTATCTGTCCCCCATGATTTCTTCCTTGCATCAATGATGAGGATTCTGCCCTCTTTATTTTTTTCAATTGAGAAGTCAACAGATTCAAAAACCCCGAGTCCATAAATTCTCTCAAAATCATCTTTCAACAATTCCCTGTTCAATCGTGCAGGAATTTGTATTTTCAACCTGCTTGCAATTACTGTATCAGCGATGCTGGAATCATTATCAATTCTTATGGATGTTATTGTGTGCTGCTGGCCTCTAAAAGCAGCAAGTTTCTTTTTGTATCCATCATATTCATCTTCAGAAACAGAATACCGGGATAGTTTTCTCGCTTCAATCTCTGCAGATTGAATACCTGCTTCTATGATCTTAGAGGCATTATCAAATTGAGTGAGATTTGCCTTCTGCAAATCAGGCATAAGAAGAATATCTTCCGGACCAAGAAGTTCATTCTGCTGCTTGTCATTCATTTTCCCGAACAGAGCAAGAACCTGAAATGAAACATCAACAAATGAATTCAGCTGTTCTCTTTTCATCAGTGGAGAGCCAACATTTACTGCTATCACCACATCCACTCCCATTTGTTTTACTATGTCCACAGGCAGGTTTCGTACAATTCCGCCATCAACGTACATCCTTTCATCAATTTCAACAGGCAGAAACACACCTGGGATTGACATGCTCGCACGAATAACCTTACTGAGATTTCCTGAGGAAAAAACCTTCATATCTCCTGTTTCAATGTCAGTTGCAACTGCGCGAAATTTTATGGGGAGATTGTCAAAGTCAATGTCGCTGACAAGATGCGAAAGAAGTAAATCCAGTTCCATTTCAATCTTCTGTCCCTCAAGGATTCCCTTTGGCAAAGAAAGCTGACCCTGCTCAAGTCCAAGTCCCACTTCAATCGGATATTTCTGAAAAGTCTGTTTATCAATCGGAGATGTTATTCTCATTGAGGGTCTGTTTGAAAAAAGCTCTTTCCAGTCAAGAGAAAGCATTTCTTTTTCCATCTCTTCAGGAGAAACTCCTGCAGCATAGAGACCCCCGATGACTGCTCCCATGCTTGTCCCGGCAATACAATCAACAGGAATTCTATACTTTTCAAGAACCTTCAGCACTCCAATATGGGCAAACCCTCTTGCGCCTCCGCCGCTGAGAACAAGACCAATCTTTGGCCTTGCATAATCACCCCAGGAAGCACAGACGCAGAAAAAAACAAAACCGGATACAAGAAACCTCAAATTTCTCATTCCTGTTTTAAGTCCTCTGTGTTTTGAACAATAAAAACTGGATTTGAAAATATCCATGCCCTGCCTTTATAAAAAGCCTCAACCCTGCATGCGCCACAGACACCTGTTTTCAGTATAAGCCGTTTTGTATCTCCAGAGTAAATTTTCTCTGAATTAATCCTGACATTTACATGGCTTTTTTCCGGCAGCTCCACAAGAATCTCTTCTCCAGGATAAAGGACATCTCCTATGGTTTTCTTTTTGTCGTGAGAACCAAAGAAAAATCCTCTGCTGTCAGCAATAAAATCATTTGCAAAGAAGATTTTACCCTGTTTGAAAGCGTTAACAACAAGATTTCTGTCATTCTCAGAATCTCCTGTCATCTTATCTGTTGTAAGGATATGATTCCTGAGGGTTTTGAAAACGAAATCAAATCCAAATGTTTTTTTCAGGTCAAGATGTTTCATAATGCGCGGCAGTGGATGTATATCAAGTCCACATACTCCAACAAACTTTCTTTTTTTAACAAGAGTATCCCACAGCCGAAGCGTTGAAGCAGTCGGGCCGCGAAAATTGCGGGGAAATGAAAAATACCGAAAAACAAGGTTTGATGGATTTGTATCTCTTGCAAAATCAAAAAGAGCAGACCAGACCTCAAGCCCGTTTATTGAGTCAAACAGCTGTTTCTTTGTCCATCTGTGGTCAACAGGAAAGCCAAACAATCTGTGTTTCCCATCAGGGTGTGCTGCAAACATCAGTAAAGAATCCTTCCTCTGGCAGGAAACAATCTTTTCCACCGGCTGTTTTCCAAGCCACGACCTGTTGCCGTATATGAGAATATGGTTTAGCCTACTTCTTTCATCTGCCTCTTCGCCTGCAAGAACAAGAACATTGTTTCTATATCCATCAAGTGAAAAATAATCATTCCATTTTCTCTTAGATGGTGTATGGGGAGTTAAGATGAGAAAATCAAGTCCTGATTTTCTTGCATCATGGAAAATTGATTCAAGTGTTTGCCTTTTTGTGCCAGGGTTTATGTGTATATGCAGACAACCGATATATTCATTTATAATTGTGGACATGTGCTGTCTCAGAATGAAAGCAGCATAAAAATTATCCCGATAAGAAATCCTGCAGGTGCCTGGAGACTAATTACCTTTTCTATGTTTGACATTTTTCTAACTGCCCTGATAAACACCCCAGGCATAGTTAGAACAAATATTCCTTTCAGCAAGACAAGCCACCCGAAAATCGTAATTACTACGGAAGTGGACAGGTTCCACACATTGTGATGGATAACAAGTGCATAGCCAGCAACAATCGCGACCATTCCACTCAAAAAGATTGCTGCGGGTTCGCTGCAGTAAGACGTAAGAAAATCCTTATAGTATCGGGGGTTCAGAATCATTCCAGCAGAAACAGAAATATAAAATATCCCGATTAGCTGAAAAATTTGTGTGTCATTCATATCAGTAGCCTTAACACCCCCAACGGGATTTGAACCCGTGTCTGATGGCTGAGAACCACCTGTCCTGGGCCACTAGACGATGGGGGCAATCTTAGAAATATTTAATTTTATAACACCATCCGAAAAAGGACAAGTCATTCTAAGTCCTGAGGATTTTTTCAATATTGTTCCACACCGTCTGATACGCAGAGGAATTCTCCGATAGTTCCATCAGCCCCTTACCGGAACACGACCTTTTCCACACTTCATCATCAAATGGTAATGTGAAGAAAACTGGTAGCGGCAAGGAACTGTAAGGAGATTCTGGAAGGTGTTTACCATATTCATTCAGGACAAGTTTTATTTCTCCTATCTCAAGCTCAAGTTTTTTAGTCATTTCACAAATTCGCTGTGCACTCAGCAAAGAAACCCTGTCAGGCAGTGCTGTAATAAAAAGGATATCCAGCTGACGGCTTGTGCGCCGGGAAAGATGTTCAAGGCCCGCCTCATTATCAAGCACCACAAAAGAGTAGTTCTGCTGAAGTTTTTCCATGTGTTCCCGAAGAAGGTGATTGCAATAACAATAACACCCAGGACCTTCGGTTTTTCCCATCACAAGAAGGTCAAAACCTTCATCCTCAGTAATTGCTTCCCTTATCTGGAATTCCAGATACTGAACCTTATCCAGCCCCGATGGAATGCTGTCTTTGTTTTTTGTAACCTCATCAACAATTTCAACCAGACTTCTCGGAGCGGGAACACCGAGTGTTTCAGCAAGATTGCTGTTGGGGTCTGCATCAATCGCGAGGATAGGTTTGTGATTATTTCGTAACAGTCCAATAATAATCAATGTTGCAAGAGTTGTTTTCCCTGTGCCGCCCTTTCCCGCCACACCAATCCTTATCATACAAACTCCTCCTGTATTGAACCAACCCTAATCAGTGCTCCTTAAAGATTGATGGAAATAGTTCCTCACTTGTATGAGGCACAAAAAGTGCACTCAGGTACTCTTCCATATAGGAGTTTTCTCTTGATAGTTCAAGATATGTCATCTTGCGTGTGATTTCTTCTGCCAGCGAACGTGCGTCTGCACTCATCAAAAAGGCTTTTGCACCAGCAAGAGAGGTGTTACCCATAAAAACAAATTTTTCAATGGCAAGATCTGGAAGAAGTCCGATTGCTATGGATTTTTCAATATTCAGGTAATTTCCAAAACCCCCTCCAATATAAAATCTTTGTATCTCTGAAAACCTGATGCCCATTTTCCCGACAAGGCTACGGATGCCGGCAAAGATTGCTGCCTTGGCACGCAAAAGATTTTCAATATCAATCTGAGTAATAACGATGTCTCTGCCGTGTCCTGTCTCGCTGCCGTAAGCAACGACAAATTCCATACCATCGGGTCCGGAACGAACACGACTGCTTTTTTCAAGAAGACTGCCTGACCTGTCTATGATTCCAGCATAGAATAGTTCAGCAACTATCTCTATATATCCTGACCCGCAAATTCCAACAGGAGCAACTTCGCCAATCACACCGTAGCTTGCTTTTTCTGAATCAAACAGATTGAAAGAACGAATCGCACCTGAAACAGCCCTCATTCCATCTTTTACACCGCTACCCTCAAAGGCGGGCCCTGCAGAAGCAGAACAACAGATAAGCCAGTCCTTGTTACCCAAAACAATTTCTCCATTCGTACCAACATCTATGAGCATCTGAAGATTTTTTTGCTGGAAGATACCCGTAATCAAGACACCGGATGTTATGTCTCCTCCGACATAGGACGAGACACCGCTGACAACATGCAGAAGTCCAGCAGGATTTATTCTTATACCAACCTCAGCAGCGTTGAGAACAGGGAAAAAATTTAAGGCAGGCGTATAAGGTTCTCTTCGCAAGAATGAAGGATCAATCTTAAGAAGAAGATGAATCATCGTCATATTTCCTGAGCAAACTCCCGCTGTAATCTCATTATGTCTTACGTTGTTTTTGTAGGCAAGTGTATTTATTACCTCATTGATTGTCCCGACAACCAGATGGTGCATCTGCTCAAGACCTTCTTTGTCCTCTGCATAAACAATCCTTGAGATTATATCGTCTCCATGGGTCGCCTGACGATTGAAAGAGATCTCGGTTCCAACTGTTTTTCCATCCTTCAGATCAATCAAACTTACAACAATTGTAGTGGTGCCAACATCTATTGCAAGACCAAAATTACGATTTGATGTATCCCCGGGTTCAACAGCTATAATCTTTTTTTGACCGTTGAAAAGGGCTATGGTTACTGTAACATTCCAGTTGCTTTCTCTAAGTATCTGGGGAAGTTTTCTTATCAGATGCAGGTCAACATCAGGATTTTTTATCCCATATCCACGCAGTGCTCTGTTCAACCTTTCAAGGTCACTAACACTGTCCTGAAGAGAAGGTTCAGGCAGAGACAAAAAAATTTTCTTTGTAGGTGGAGAAAAACTAAAACCCTCAGGCACAGGAACCTCAAAAAGTTTCAGTTCTTCACCTTTTTCAAACAGGACAACAGAAGAACCCTCTGGCAGTTTAGCCTGAGGTAAAATCTGAACCCTTATATCTCCCCTGGCAAATGTGCGGCAGGCAAGATAGATATTATTCTTTTTTTCCTCTGCTGAAATTTTTCCTGTTGGTTCTGCACTAAACTGGCCAGAAATTATCTTTACCTTGCACCTTCCACATATTCCTTTGCCCCCGCAACTTGAAGCAAGAAAAATACCGGCTTTCAGCGCTGCGCTTAAAAGGTCTGTTCCAGAAGGAACCTTAACCTTTTTTTCGTCAGGGAAAAAAACAACCTCACACTCTCCCATCTCAAAAAATCTCCTCCATAGAAATATTTTCCTGTATTAGTTTATAAACAATGTCTATCTTGTCAGTGTCTTCTTCTCTGATTTTGCCAACCAGCAGATTTATGGCAGATGCAACCTCATAAGTTCCTGATGACGCAGTTATTGTTGGAATATTGACCCTTTTTACGAGGTCAAGTATGGACTTATCAGGATATAAACCACCTGTGAGTACAATACCAACTATTGTCTGTACACAGGCGCCGATCAGGGTGCATTGAACCAGAGCAGACAGGATGAGATCCTCTCTATCACCAGGAGTTACAAGCAAGGCATTCGGTTGAAAATAATCAATAGCATGCCTCGGTGTCATTGCTCCTACAATAACCCTTCCAACCTTGCGGGACAAATTGTTTTCTCCTGCCAGAACCCTACCATTGACAGCATCACATACCTGGGAAAGACTTGGCTCTGAAAGAAGGGAAACAAAAGGCAATACTCCCAGTAGTTTCAGTCCCATTCGGTCAAGCCCCTTCTTAACATATTTTTCAATCTGAGACCTTTTTTCATCCTTCACTTTGTTTATTATCACACCCTTGATCCTGACACCTTTTTTTTCAAATAATGCTGCATTCAGAGCAATCTCATCAATGGGCTTGCCGATTCCTCCCACAGAAATAAGAATCACTGAAGCGCCAAGAATCTGAGCAACATCAGCATTGCTCAAATCAAAAACAGAACCCACCCCTGCATGGCCTGTTCCTTCAATAATTACAATATCCTTATCGGCTGATATTTTTCCATATGCATCAATAATTTCACGCCGTAGCCGTTCTGGATGAGGGCTATCAAGATATGTGCGTGTAAATCCCTCTTCCACAGCCACAGGGTTCATATCCCGAAGATTTTCTTTCAGGCCACAAACCTTCTTCATCAAGACTGTATCCTTATCAACCTTATCTCCATCCACAAGGATATATTTTTGTCCCACAGGCTTAATAAACCCAGTATTTTTCTTTGCTCTCATCAGGGAAAGCATCATCCCCAGGCAGATTGCTGTTTTTCCGTCGTTCTGTCTTGTTGCTGCAAGAAATATCTTTTTTTCTCCGGGCATATTTTGATTCTTTTTACGTTTGTAATATAGATTATCACAAAATAGCATCAAAATAAATCTTCTGCGTAGAAATCTTTGTCCGAAAAAATTGCAGAAGTTGAGATACATAGGTAACACCTTCCTGTTTTTTGAAAGAGTTTCTG
>DYKA01000154.1 GCA_020722805.1 Vermiphilus sp. | reverse complement strand
CTACAGACAGTGCTATGAAGCACTTGCAAAGTTTTTCAAAAAAAATCAAAAAATTCCGGAAAGGTATTTCCAGATCACAAAAAAACATGGAATTAAAGGTCTTGCTTACTGTAGAATGGCGATGTACCATGCAAATCCACCATGGGACTGTTTTCGTTCTGATTTCTATGACGCGCATCCAGAATTCAGATGTATTGATATAGATGGAGTACCTGTAAATAGATTGAGTTTTGCTTATCCTGAGGTAAGGCAGGAATTTATAAAACTATTCACTGAAGGAATTGAGATGGGTGCTGATGGCGCATCCAACTGTTTTGTAAGGGGATTTCCTTTTGTATGTTATGAAGAGCCAGTGAAGAAAAGGTTCAAACAACTGTATGATGAAGATATTACCAAACTGCCTGAATCAGACCAGCGTGTTCAGGCAATCCGTGCCGAATTTATAACCGAATACATGAGAGAATTAAGAGACGCTCTCAAAAAAGTAAAGGGTTCAAGCATTAACCTTGCAATTGTTCATGCAAATGAGGAGGTCTGCTCTTACTATGGACTTGATATCAAAACATGGATTAAAGAAGGTCTTGTTGATATTCTCTGTCCCTACACATGGGGTTTTGAAGGAGAGCCAGCGGATATTGATATTGAGTATTTTGTAAATGCGGTCAAAGGAAGTAATGTGAAACTTTTACCATTTCTCGGTGCAATATTTAATGACAGAAATCCTCTTGGTTTTCTTCAGAGGGCATTGCACCTGTCAAAATATCCAATTGATGGTTTTTCTTTCTGGGATGGCGTTGATATCAGGGTTGACCCGATGTTTCATATGGTGATTGAACATCTTGTAAATAAAGATTCAATCAAAGAAGCGATAGAAAAACTTGAAAAATGGCCTTTTTGCAGGGTGCTGCGAACCCTGCAGGGAACAAAGATTAACAAACATAACTATGGATTATCAATGTGATGAAAAAGATAAATATCGGGATAGTGGGCGCAGCCGGCAGGGGCAGGTCTTTTAAACTTGCGTGTGATGCAAGCGGCATGGTGAAGATTCATGCTGTATGTGACGTTAATGAAGAAAAACTTGAGCAGGCCCGCATAAATCTTGGTGCAGAACAAAAGTATCTTGATTATGATGAAATGCTTGAAAATTCTGACATTCAAGCAGTGATAATAGCAACTCCTATGAATTTTCATGCTCCGCAGGCGATTTCTGCGCTTGAAAAAGGAATTCATGTACTGAGTGAAGTTCCTGCCTGTGTTTCAATTGAGGAAGGCAAGAAACTTGTGCTTGCTGCAAGAAAATCAAAAGCAATCTATATGATGGCAGAAAACTATACCTATATAAAGACAAATGTAATTGTGAAAGAACTTGTAAAAAAAGGGTTTTTTGGAGAATTGTATTATGCTGAAGGTGAATACATTCATGAACTGAAACAATTGAATGAAATAACAAAATGGCGAAGAAAATGGCAAACAGGTATCAATGGAATAACATACGGAACACATAGCCTTGGACCGATTCTTCAATGGATGCATCCTGACAGAGTTGTAAGGGTATGTTGTGCTGGAAGTGGACATCATTACAAAGACCCGAGGGGGAATTTTTATGAAAACGAGGATACCTGTGTGATGCTTTGCAAGATGAATAGTGGTGCACTGGTCAAGATACGAGTTGATATGCTTTCAGATAGACCACATGCAATGACAAACTATCAGATTCAAGGAACAGATGGATGTTATGAATCAGCAAGGGCACATGGTGAGAGAAACAGGATATGGCTACGTTCAAAAAATAAGGAAATGGTTTGGATGGATATTGAAGAGCTGGAAGATGAGTTTTTATCTGATGATTGGAAGAAAGAAGCATCTCTTGCATCCAGGGCAGGCCATGGTGGAGGGGATTATTTTGAGATTATAGACTTTGTTGATGCAATTTTGGGAAGGAAAAAGTGCCCGATTGGAATAGATGAAGCAATGGATATGACTCTTCCAGGACTTGTAAGTCAACAATCAATTAACCACAACAGCAGTTGGCTTGAGGTCCCAAACTCAAGAGATTGGATTTAATACATTGCCTGTTGGTAGTCTCAAGAAACAGATGAAAAGAAGACGTGGGGGAAGTTTGATTAAACCATCCACAATCTCAACGGGATGTTGGGTTACCTTTGTATCTTATC
>DYKA01000153.1 GCA_020722805.1 Vermiphilus sp. | reverse complement strand
ACAGTGAGGGATTGGGGGAATTTAGATTAAGTTAAGTGGCGAAGTTGACTTGACAGGTACTGTGCATATGCATCACCACTGCTGTAATGCCAGAATTCAAAAGGATACGCGTGGAATCCATATTTTTTCATAATTTCTGTGATAATCTGCCTGTTTCTTCTTGCTTTTTGCGATATAAAAATTGAATCCATAAATGTTTTTTCATTCATTTCAAGATACCCTGCCCCCCTGTCAATCTCAATGCCTGTTTTCATAGAAAGCACTGAAATATCAACAGCACTACCGGACATATGGGTTGCAATTTTTGGGATGGTGGCAATCAAAACAGTAAGACGCCTGAAAACAAATTCTGGATCAGGAATCTTCCCACCTGTTTCCCACATAATAATCTTCATTATTGCATCAAATGTTTCCCTGGTTCTGTTAAGCGGATTCTGCATTTGTCTTGTTCTGAATGCATCTTCCACCCTTATAACCCAACCGCGCTTATTCATTTCCTCAGCAGCACAAAGAAATCTTTTCATAATTCCTTCTCTCAAATAGAACAAAGGGAAGGAAACACGTGTTCTTTTCTTTCTTGAAAAAACGATTTTAACCCCTGCTTTTCTTGCGAATTCAGGAATATGAAGCAGTTTTTCAAAATTCTCACTTACAGGATATCGCAGAATTTTCATCATAAACTTATATCCGTCTTCCATATTACTTTGCCAGTAATCTATTTTTCTTCGATTCTGCATTTTCTGCATTAACCTTTAAGGTATTCAAGGGTCTTTTTGAGGGACAATTCGTGGTCTGGCATTGAAGGAAAATATTCAAGTCCAAAGCATCCCTTATAGTCAAGACGATTGAGCAGTTTAATTATAAATGGATAGTTTATTTCTCCATTAAAGAGTTCATGCCTTCCAGGAACTCCTGCTGAATGGAAATGTCCGATAATATCAATGTTTCTTTCTATGAATGAACAGAGATTCCCTTCCATAATCTGCATATGGTAAATATCATAAAGCAGTTTAATTCGTGGACTGTTGATTTCTCTGATAATCTCTGCTGCTTTTACTGCTGAATTGAGATAGTAGCCCTTATGATCGACATGGGTATTAAGGGGTTCAAGAAAAAGGGTAAACGATTTTTCTTCAAGGATCCCAACCACAGCAGACAGTGTCTCAATAATATTTTCCTGCATCTCAACATCAGAAAGGCCTTCAACAGAATTCCCGGAACAGGTTATCGCATTTTTACAGTTCATTTTTTCAGCAATTTCAATAATCTGCTGGAGTCGTGTCAGATAAAGATCTCTATCCTGTTTTCTTACAAGGGAGCCACCTCTTGTTCCATCAGGAGAATTGGCAACAACATTGTTCAATTTGATACCTGTTGACCCCAGACCATCTGCTATTTTTTCAATGTCTTTGCCATCAGGAAACCACATCTCCACGCAATCATAGCCAGCATCCTTGATTTTTCTGATTTTTTCCTCAGGGGCAAGGAGTGGAAAAACTGTCTCAATACAAACATCAATTCTTACCATTTCTAACTCCTTTGCAGATTTATATTTTCTGTTGTATATTATAACGCAAATTTTACCACTGACATTTAAGTTTTACAATTGAAAAAGGGAGAAAAATGGCAGCAATATCTGTGAATTTTCGGGTGGAAGAAGATTTGAATCGCAGGTAAGAAATCACAAGATCACCATTGACCTAACATCAAACTTCAAGGGAACAGATACAGGTCCAATGCCTCCGGAACTCTTTGTGCTTGGGCTTGCATCCTGCATTGGTTATTATGTGCTTTTTTACTGCGAGAAAAATAATATTTCTCCTGATGGACTGAAGGTTGAGTCTGACTTTGAAAAATCGGCAAACCCTGTTAGAATTTCAAAAATAAGTGTGAGATTTTATCTTCCGGGACTGACAGAACAGCACAGGACAGGCGTAATGAAGGCAGCAGAAAGCTGTCTTGTCCATCAATCACTCATACATAAGCTGGAAATCAGCATTACACTCTGTTGAAGAGGGATATTGAAAAGATTCTTAGTAAATACTCAGTAAAGTATATTTTATTGCAAAGTGCAAAGTGAAAAACAAACACAGCGTAAATCCTTATTGGAGCACGTTATGCGTAGGCACAAAGTTAATACTTATCAACAAAGTGCGCGATACTCAGGCACAGAGGCACAGAGTTAAAAGCATTAAAAACTATGTACCTATGGGATCTGACTTTAGGA
>DYKA01000036.1 GCA_020722805.1 Vermiphilus sp. | reverse complement strand
GACTTGACAGGATTGATTCAATTCTGAAAAAGGTTTATGCTGATTATGGAGCACAGAATCACTGGATAATGAAAAGATATCCTGTGGGTCATCGTCTAACATCACAGATGGTACACGAAACAATAGAATTTTTCAAGAAATATCTGCTTGCCTGATTCAAGAAAAACTACTTAAAACATAGGTAAATTTGGCAGAACGCCGAGTTAACAGAGGAGGAAATTTATGGAAACGGTCTTGTTTGATGATTTTAAGAGGCTTGACATAAGAGTTGGCAAGATAATAGAGGTTCAGGAACATCCTGATGCTGATAAACTCTATGTGATGGATGTTGACATTGGTACTGAACAGAGAAAGATTGTTGCCGGTATAAGGCCTTATTACACGAAAGAAGAACTTACTGGCAGGCTTGTTATAATTGTTGTGAATCTTGAACCCCGGAAAATTCGTGGTATTGAAAGTCAGGGAATGCTGCTTGCCGGGCTTGATGATACAACACTCGGGATACTTACCGTTGACAGATCCATAAAACCAGGAACCAGAATTACCTGAAGTCCACTAATTGTTCAATGAGACTTTTTTATGGTGGCCGGGGAAACAAAAAACCGTGTTTTGTTTTTTCCCAGAAGTGGGGCTTTGTGAAGATCTGCAAAAATCCCTTCCAGGCGCCCATGCTGATTAATACCCAGTAAATCGGAGATATAAGTGTTTCCGGTATAAGGTACCTGTATGAGCGTTTAAGACAGCCCATAACATTAAGAAACACAAAGATGCCGTTGCTTACAAGCAGTACATACGTGATGAGGTCTGCTGACGGGTAGAAAAGGTGAGGGAAAACTCTGTTTTGTGCAGTTAAGAGCCAGCCAGCAGTTATAAACCAGTAAACAGGGTTAAAAAGCAGAGTGATGAAAAGGCCAGCAACTGTTAATTGAAAACTGAAAAAATTAATAATGCCCATTTTTCTTGCAAGCATTACTGGCCTGCGCATATGAACGCACCATGTCTGAATATAACCCTTTACCCATCTTGAACGCTGTCTCATCCAGTTTGTGAATTTACTGTTTGCTTCTTCCCATGTTGTGCTGTCAAGAATCCTGGTTCTGAAGCCCTCTCTGAACAGTCGTATCCCGAGGTCGCAATCCTCAGCGACATTGTACGAGTCCCAACCACCAATTTTTTTCAGACATTCTGTTTTGAAATGATTTGAAGTGCCGCCAAGGGGTATTGGCGCTTCAAGTGCATCAAGGCCCGGTAGATAAAGATCAAACCACATGGAATACTCAGAGGTGAACCATCTTGTCAGGATATTCTGTCTTGGATTGTAATAGTTCAGTTTTGCCTGCAGGCACACAACAGAACTGTCATTAATCTTTCTGAATGCGCAGATGCTTTTTTTTAGTTGGTCTGGTTCAGGAATATCTTCTGCATCGTATATAACAAGGTATTCACCCTTTGCATGACCGAGTCCGACATTGCACGCTTTTGGTTTTGCCCTCGGCTGTGAATCAGGTATAATCACAATTTTGAAATGTTCAGGCATCTTCATTTTTTTCAGGGTTTCTTTCATTGTTACGTCTGTTTCCTCAACAAGAAGCTGAACATCAAGTTTGTTTCGTGGATAGTCAATCTGGGATATTGACGAAATCAGCTGAGGAATTATTTCTGCTTCCTTGAAAACAGGAAGAAGAATTGTGTATACAGGCAGTGTATCTTCAGAAAGGTTTTCTATTTCTGATTGATTGATGATTATTTCCTGCTTCTGCACAAAACCTATAAACACAAGGAAAAACTTGTAAAGTATTGTGGTGAGATAAAAAATGCTTATGATGATATTTGCTGCAATGAAAAAATTCTTGCCCTGATACATTGCGATAAAAATACATAGAACAAGCAACAATAGCCCTGCAAGTTTTTGTTTGAAATCCAGGGTTATTCTGGCATTATCTGTCATATCCTGAACAAAATTATGTTCTTAAAAATTTATGCTATGATAACACAATCCGTCAAGATTAGACACCTGTTGTATTGTATCTGGTTTATGAAAAAGTGTTTTGACTTTGAATCTATTGAAGTTTATCATTTATTTAGTAAATCCTCAGTAAAGTACATTTTATTGCAAATTACAAAGTGAAAAGTGAAAAACAAGCTTAGTAAACAGAGTAAATTATATACGGCAAAGAAGAATAAATAATTTTAATTTTTCAGTTTACAATTTGCATTTTGCATTGAATATTTAACTATGGAGAATCTCATGGGAAATCTTTATGAAAAGTTCCTTGTTTATCTTCCGAGGATTCCGATTGCACTTGCAATCTGTGCAATAGGATGGTTTCTGGGAAAGATATGGAACAGGTTTTACGTAAGGGTATCAAAGAATTCAAGGTTAGACCCTATTGCCAGAAACTACATCGGACGGTTTGTCTATATTGCGATATTCTTTCTTGCTTTTATGGTTGCACTCTCTGTTCTCGGATTGAACATTTCTCCTTTTCTTGCCAGTATAGGAGCCGGGGGGCTGATTATTGGATTTGGGGTGCGGGAGACGGTTTCAGATTTTGCAAGTGGAGTGCTGATTTTTATGTACAGGCCGTTCAGGATTGGAGATTTTATAAAGATTGGTGCAGTTGAAGGAGAGGTAATGGTGATCAGTCCTGTTAATATTGAACTGAAAGGAAAAGATGGCAAGAAAATTCTCGTGCCAAACCGAAGTGCATGGGGTCAGGTTGTTTATAATTCTACAAGAAACGGGAAGAATATAACAACATTACAAATTACTGTTCCTCCTGAATCAAGCGAAACTGAAAGAATACTGGCCGGTGCGTTTCAGAATATGAGACTGAAATACCGCTGTACTATGACAGGCATTCTGGCAGCAGGAATAGTTTACACTGTTTATGTGGAAATTCCGAAGGAAAATTCCTGTGATATTGAAGACGTTATCAAAAATATATGGTCGCTTCTGAAAGAAAACAACATCACTGCAACAATCGCCATCCAATCGTGAAAAGTTTCAGATTCAAGGTTATCGCGACATATGATGGAACATCCTTTTCTGGATGGCAGGTTCAGACAGAAAAGAAGACCGTCCAGTCAGAGATTGAACGTATTCTTGAAAAAATTTCTGGTGCCCCTGTCAGAATCAGTGCATCAGGCCGTACAGATGCCTCTGTGCACGGACTGAGACAGGTATTCTCCTTTTGTGCCAGAACCAGGATGAGTCCTTCTCAGATAATGCGGGCGATGAATGCTCTGCTTGACCCAAGTATAAGAATCAAACAGGTTTCACTTGCAGACGATGACTTTCATCCAAGATTTTGTGCAGAAAAAAAGATTTACCGTTATCTTATTTGCGATTTTCCATCCCCTTTTTTGAAAAACAGGGCATGGTATATCAGAGAAAAACTAAATCTTTCCAGAATGAGGAAAGCAGCGTCTTTTATTGTTGGCACACATGATTTCACAAGTTTTCAGGCATCTGGCAGAAAGACAAAAAATCCGGTCAGGACGATTGAATACATAACAATAAAGAAGGAACACTTTTGCATTGACCCTGATGTAAGGGTTATAGTAATAAATATATGCGGGACTGGATTTCTTTATAAGATGGTTAGAAATATTGTCGGTACTCTTGTTGATGTGGGCAGGGGCAGAAGACAGCCGGCAGAGATAATTGATATCATTGAAGCAAGGAACAGAAATCGCGCTTCAGTTACTGCACCGGGACACGGTCTTTATCTGGGCGATGTCATATACTCTGATTACAAACATGACTGTGAGAAATCCACCGATACCGAGAAAGAAAATTGAGGATGTTTTTGAGAACCGTGCAATATTTAATATTCCTGCGAAGGAATTTACAACCTTCAGAACAGGTGGCCCTGTTGAGGTCGTTGTTTTTCCAGCAAACAAAGAAGAGGTTGACTTTCTTTTTGAACTTACCAGAGGCGGGATTTGTGTAAAGTTTATTGGCTGTGGGTCAAACATTCTGGTGAGCGACCAGGGGTTTGATGGTATCATAGCAGTGACCAGGAACTTTTCCGGTATCAGGTATTCAGATAATCTTCTGCATGTTTTTTCAGGAACAAAACTGGGCAATCTTCTGGGATTTTGTGTTGCGAATAATCTTCAGGGTCTTGAATTTCTTGCAGGAATCCCTGGCACTGCCGGCGGAGCAGTCATTGCAAATGCAGGAACAAACGCCAGAAGCATTTTTGAAATTGTTCATTCAGTACGGTTTCTTGACAAAAATGGCATGTGGTGTGAAAAAAGAAAAAATGAGATTGATTGGGGCTACAGACATTCTGATTTGAAGACGAGTGCCTTTTTTATTGAGTCCACAAAGATGATTGCTGAAAAAGGAGACAGAAAAGCAATAAAAGAAAAAATCAAACTCACAATGAAACAAAGAATGCAGAGCCAGCCACTTGAATATCCTTCTGCTGGCTGCGTTTTCAAAAACCCTTCAGGTGGTTTTGCAGGGAAACTGATAGAAAATGCTGGATTGAAAGGACTTCGTTTCGGAGAGGCAGAAATATCAAGCAAGCACGCAAATTTTATTGTGAATCTTGGTAATGCAAATTCTCTGGATATATGGAAACTTATGGTGCACATCAAAAATACAATCAGGGAAAAATATAATATAGAACTTGAACCGGAGATTGAACTCATAGGGAGGTTCCGTTGAAAATTGTTGTTCTATGCGGTGGGGATAGTCCTGAAAGAGAAATATCATTAATCTCGGGCAATGCAGTCGCAAGGGCCCTTTCAAAAAAAAATACTGTTTTCAGGATTGACCCAGAAGAAAAGGATTTTGTGGAAAAACTTCTGAAGATCAAACCTGACTGCGTATTTATAGCCCTTCATGGTGGAAAAGGAGAAAATGGAGTCATCCAGGGATTCCTTGAAACACTTGGTATTCCATATACTGGTTCTGGCGTAAGCGCAAGCGCAGCATGCATGAACAAGGTCATATCAAAAAAGATTCTGCATTCCAGCGGTATTCCAACACCTGAATTTATCCCTGCGGAGAAAAATAAGATCCCGAAACTTCCTTTTGGATACCCATGTGTTGTAAAACCAGCCAATCTTGGCTCAACGGTCGGCATTTCTGTTGTTAACAACAATTATGAGTTGAAAAAGGCGGTTGATCGTGCATACAAACTTGACAGAGATGTTTTTATAGAGAGATTTATTAAAGGCAGGGAAATCACGATAGGAATCATAGGAAATGAGAAACTTCAGGTACTTCCGCCCATTGAGATCAGAACAAAGCGAAAACTTTATGATTTTACTGCAAAATATAAGAAGGGAGAAAGCATTCATGTAATTCCCCCGGAGATTAATAAAAGATTTCTTGATGCAGCAGAGCAATACGCTGCAAAGGTTTACAAGGTGCTGGGCTGTGCTGGCTGTGCAAGGATGGAAATAATTATACAGGAAAATGGTGATATGTTTATTCTTGATGTCAACACAATTCCGGGTTTTACCCCTTTGAGTTTGCTGCCTGATGCTGCCAGACACGCTGGAATCTCCTTTGAACAGTTGTGTGAGAAACTGATAAAGTTGGGACTTGAAAGATGCGGCAAAAACTAATAGAAGAAAAAAGAAGAAAAATCAGAAGATGGCTATCTGGAATTGGCATCATTTTATCCATTGGCATAATCATTTATCTGAGAATTTTTACACCTCTGTGGTTCAAGAAACTCACGGTTTTTTCAGTGAAAAACATCATTGTTGAACCGTCCACACATTCTTCGTTCATAAAGACATATATTTCAATACCAGACTCTGCAAATATTCTGTCATTGAACCTTGAAGAAATTTACTCAAAAATAAAACAGGTTTATTTTGTTGAGGATTGTTTCATTGAAAAACATCTTCCCGACACACTTTTTATCAGGTTGAAGATACGAACCCCATGGGTGGTGGTCTCAGATGCAAATAACGCTGTGATTATGGACAGACAGGGATTTTTTCTTCCCCTGCAGGGAAATTTCAAGCTGTGGAACATTATTGGAATGCTTCCTGGAGAGATTGGCAGAAAGACCGCAGAACCTGAAAAACTGAATATTTTGAAAGAGATTGAACAGTGGTATAATTATTATGGGATTGCGGGTATTTTCCCATTGGATACAATTTCCATCGGAGATACTGACAGGATTGAACTCAAGAATGCTTCAGGTTGTATTTATATCCGTGGAGATGGGATACGCAGACAGATGAAAGTAGCGAAAGATGTTCTCAGTATCTGCAAAAAAAACAATTTTCCATTTGAATATATTGATGTGAGATTTGAGCAGCCGTATGTAAAAAAGAAGTTACCCGATAAAGACAGGCAATGACAAAAGAAACCATTGTTTCCCTTGATATAGGTTCCAGTAAGATTGCAGGCATGGTTGCTGTTGACAATGATGGCGCCATTGAGATAGAGGCAGCAGAACATATTGAATATGAAGAAAAGGTCATTGAAAGGGGAAGGGTTGTTGATATTGATGGGTGCACAGAGTATATAAGAAGGGTTCTTTCAGAACTTGAACAGCAGGCGCGCAGGGCGCTTCCACTTGTGAACATAAGCATAGGAGGCGGTTTTGTAAGAGGATGGGCAGCATTTCATACCCTCAACCTTGAGACATCTCGCAGAAAAATCACAGAGATTGATATAGAAAATCTTTTCAGAAACATCCGGAACGAAAGCCATATTCCGCCGGATGCACACATTCTGCGGCTTCTCCCTCAGGAATATATCATTGATATGGAAACAGGTGTGAGAAAAAATCCAAAGGGAATGTTCGGGAGTTCTATAGGTGCGCTTGTTCATGTGTGTGCTGTGCAGGACAATCCGTTAAAAAACATCGTTGAATGCATAAAGAAAACAGGTTCTGAGGTTGACAGGGTTTATCCTCATTCATGGGCGTGTGCGGAGGCACTGCTTTCTGAGGAAGAGAAAGAATCAGGGGTTCTTTTGATTGATATTGGAAAGGGAACCACTGACTTTCTTTTCTATTCAGATGGCAATCTCTGCGGAACATATTCTATTATGACAGGTGGTGAACACATTGATTCTGACCTTTCAAGAATTCTTGAGATTTCAATGGAATCAGCCAGTGAGATAAAAAAAGAACACGGCTGGTGCAATTACGAGGCACTCATTTCAGCGAATTCACCGGAGCTATCACGTCAGGTTGAGGTGAGGACAGTTGGAAGTGGTGCAAAGGTGTTTGTTACAGTTGAAGAAATATCAAAAGTTGTATATGATAGAATATGTGATACTTTCATGAGGGTTGCCAGGAAGATTGAAGAAGATGTTAACGAACCACCGAGATTAGGAGCAGGGGTTGTATTGACAGGAGGTTCATCCTTGCTCAAGGGCCTTACACACTGCGGTGAAGCGGTTTTTAATAGGTCCGTAAGAATAGCCAGCCCAAAAAACATTCTCGGTCTTGCTTCATCGTATCAGTATCCGTTTTTCTCAGCAGTGGTCGGCACGCTTTTGCTCCGCAAGAAAGATATGGAGGTTGAAAAAGAACCCGAGTCGGGGTGGCTCAGAAGGTTCAAAGATGGGAAGAAAAGGATAACAGATCGTTTAAGATTAATGTGGAACAGATGGTGAATATGGCGAACTTTATACTTGAAGAAACAAAGATTACCCCGATCAAAATCAAGGTTATAGGCGTCGGCGGTGGCGGCGGGAAAATTGTTGGAAGAATTGCCTCAACCCTTGAAGGAATAGACACAATTGCCATAGACACAGATGTACAGGCACTTCAGCATTGTTCTGTTTCTTTGAAGGTTCAGATAGGAGAAAAAATAACTCAGGGTATTGGAGGTGCTGGTTGTGATCCTGATAAGGGGAAATACGCGGCGAATGAAGACCAGGAAAAGATCAAGGATGTTTTGAAAAGCACGCATATAGTTTTCCTTGTTGCAGGTCTTGGTGGTGGAACTGGAACAGGTGCGTCTCCTGTTGTTGCAAAAATAGCAAGGGACATGGGTGCGCTTGTTATAGCAACCGTGACCCTCCCTTTTAAGTGGGAAATGAGAGACAGACAGGCAGAGGTGGGTCTGGCCAATCTGAAGTCAAATGTGGATACTCTTATTTCCATTAGCAATGAACGCCTTCAGGAAATAGTTGAAAGGGATACCCCCATCAGAGAAGCATTTGCAAGGGTTGATGAAGTGGTCAGCAGATCAATATTTGCTGTTGCAGACCTTATCAACAAGCCATCACATATCATGGACCTTGATTTTACTGATATCAAAAGGGTTCTTCAAAACGGCGGGCGCGGAATCGTGGGGACAGGAGTGGCAAAGGGTGAGAAAAAGACCGTTAAGGCAATAAAGGCCGCACTTGATGACCCACTTCTCGGAGAAAAGGGGATTCAGGAAGCCAGAAACATTCTTGTCAGCATTATCGGAAGTCCCGACCTTTCGCTTCAGGATGTTGTGGAAGCGATGAACCATATCAATGATGTGGCTCATGTAAATCAGGTGGCATTTGGTTTGAGTATAGATGAAAAGATGAACGATGAAGTCAAGGTCACACTCATAGCAACAGGTATTGAACCAGTGAAAGAAACCGGAAAGAAGATTCAGGAAAAGACCATTGGTGAGGGCAGTATTTTTGGAGAAACTAGCGCGGAACAGGATATCCCCCGTTTTATCCGAAAACATACATTACTCAGAGAGACAGGAAAAACCGGAGAAATTTTTGACAGGGATTCTTTCAATAAAGACCTTGAGATACCACCAAGCATGAGGAAAAAAAATAATGAAGATAGGGATATGTAATGAGGTTTTTCAATCATGGGATATTGAGAAAACAATTGCTTTTGTCAGCAAACTTGGCTATGATGGACTTGAGATAGCGCCATTCACACTTGCAGATTCTGTTTTTGAAATACCGGCCAGCAGAAGGCATCAGATTAAGCAATTGGCCGAGAAAAATAATATTGAGATTATTGGAACGCACTGGCTTCTTGTAAAACCAGAAGGGCTGTCTATCTCTTCTCCTGATGCTGATTTGAGAAAAAGAAGTTCGTCATATTTTGAAGAACTTGTGAGGTTTACATCTGACATTGGTGGAAGGGTTATGGTTCTTGGGTCGCCAAAACAAAGGTCTATAGGGAATGGGCAAACAAAGGAAGAAATTATTGAATATTTTGTTGAATTTATCAAAGGATCTCTTGCTGTGGCAAAAGAAAGAAGTATCACAATATGTCTTGAACCACTCGCAAGGGCTGAAACGAACTTTGTTAACTCTGTTAAAGATGCAATTTCCATTATAAGAAATGTGAACCACCCGAATCTTAAACTTATTCTTGATGTCAAAGCAATGACTGATGAAAAGAGGTCCTATTCTGAAATCATCAGGGATGGAAGGCAGTATCTGGCACATTTCCACGCAAATGATGAAAACCTTCTTGGACCGGGTTTTGGAAATGTGGATTTTGCTCCGATTATCTCAGCCCTGAGGAGTGTTGGTTATGATGGGTATCTATCTGTTGAGGTATTTGACTTTTCACCTGGTCCAGAAGAAATTGCTGAAAAGAGTATCAGATACCTCAAGAAATTCTTATAAGAAATTCAATGCAAAATGCAAATTGTGGAGCCCCACGGGCATAGCCCGTGGTACCACAACGCTCCATCTTCGGCAAAAGGCGAAATCCGCCGAAGCACATCCGCCTGCGTCAGGTTGTATCAACCAATCGCGGTAGACACCGCGGTTGCTCCAGACTGCGGCGGATACCCTACAACGCATTCATCCACTCGCTTATCCTGTGGCTTTCTGCAAAGGCGGGTAAAATCTTTCATTTGTTTCTTGACATAACCCAATTTTAATTTCTTCATCAGTTAAATCATATAACTTATAAACCATCTGGTCAATCTGGCGTTCGTATTCCTTGACTTCGGCTTGTTTTTGTGGGTTTTGTAGGTAGTGTAGGTAGTCTTCAGATTGGGTAATGGCAAGGATTTTGTCAACGAGGTCAATGAAGGGTTTTTGGTCGTTGTCGGGGATATTTTTTAATGGCAATTCTAAAAGTGGTTCTTTATCAATTTGGTAGTTATTGCCCTGCATCTTCCCTTTATGTTTTAACCAGAAAGCTATCAACTTTGAATTTAATAATGCTGTTAAATATTTTAAGTTTACCTTTTCTGTTTTTATAACATAGAATGTTGCTGATACATAACAATCAAAATCTGTATATGTAAAAGTCGGTTCTGTGCATTTACGAACAGCAATTATTTTTTCACCCTTAAAAAATCTTTCGTCCCTTGCCCTGTGTAAGCCATAAGGTTTATTATCAGATGTAATAACTTTTTGAAATTTATCAAGGTGTCTTTTAATATTTGGATATGGTTTTATATTTTCAGGATATTTGAATTTTGAATCAGTGTATATAAGCCATTCAGAATTATTTCTATTCGCATAATATCTTCCAAGTTCTTTTGTTGTATAATACGGTTTAATCAGTTCCAGTTCTTTTTCAGTAAATGAAATGTTATTCTTTTCTTTATTACTTAAAACAAATATTCCGTCTCCGAGAGAAGAATTTAAAAGATTTTTTAAGTGCCTTTTTATAATATAATCTTGTGGTGTAACTATACCTTGAGCTACTTCATTTTCAGTAAGTTTAAAATTACTCTGCCCTGAAAGTTTATTCAAGATTGAATCAATTGATGAATCACTGAAAGTTAATGTTTTGCCTATAAATCTATTTCTCTTTATAGTTGGTTTAATATAAATGGATTTTGAATTTTTATTATAATTTAACAAATCCAGCACATCATTAAAATTCAAATCATTTCCTTCCAACCTTCTATAATCAAATTTATAATTATCATCTCTTGAATCCGTTTTGAAAATCATAACCATTGTTTGGATATCTGAACTTTCAAAAATCATATAACTACCAAAGTCAAGCATTTGTATTATTTGCGTTTCTTTTATAACCTTATTCCTCATTATTGATGCGCCATAACTTGTAACCCAATTATTTTGAGCAATAAAAGTAAGAATACCTTTTTCTTTTTTCAATAAATCAATTCCTTTACAGGCAAATAAATACCAGATGTCCATTTTTCCTTGATAATAAGGCGATTCTCTTAATTCATCAAAAGCGTTTCTAAAAGTATATTCTTTGATATACGGCGGATTTGCAATCACTATATCAAAGCCATCTGAAACCCCGAACATCCACTCAGGGTCAAACCAGTCGGCTGAGGCGTTCTGGTCAAATAAATCAAATTTTGCAATCTTTTCTGATGAGTCAGATGAAAAACCAATTGCTTTCAATTCCTTTGCCAGAAGTTCTCTTAATTCTCTGTCCTTTTTCTGATAGTCAATCTTTTCTCTCCTGGTCTTTGCTTGAAAGTATTTGTGCCTTAATGATTTTATTTCATCCTCCAGATTTTTTATTTTGTCTGTATAAAATATATGTTCGGGTTTTGAAATACCAATCAATGTGTTTGCTGATACGAACCTTGTCTCAAGGTTGGGCAGGGCTCTTATGCCAAAATTCTCTTTACTCCTATCAACCTTCTGGTCTAAAACAAGAGAAATAAAAAACCGCAGTTTTGAGATTTGAATTGCTATGGGCTGGATGTCCACTCCGTAGATGCAGTTTTCTATAAGGTAGAGTTTTCTTGCAAAGTCAGGGTAGTTAATATTCTCATCAAATGTCTCATTTATCTCTTTCAATCTCTCTTCTCTTTGGTTTTTATCACTTTGTTTAAATACCTCTTCAGATTCTTTAAGTGCCTTTTGATATTGCAATTCATGCCAGTATTTGTTTTCTGGGTCTAACTTCTGAAGAACAAAAACAAGTTTATGAAGGATACCCATTGGGAAGGCACCTGAACCACAGGCAGGGTCAAGGATTTTGATGTTGTCAATTGCTGAGATTATCCTCTGTTTCTCTTCTTCTGTAAACTCAGGGATTTCCTCTGAGTAGGAAAGGAGAAGGCGAATCCTGCCTTCATCAATGTCTGGAAGTTTGGTTTTGAGATACTCGCAGATGCTTTCCTCCACCATATAGTCAACAATCTCTCTCGGTGTGTAATAACTCCCTGTTGCCTTTCTTGCTGTAGTTGCTGTCTCTGGGTTATAGCAGGCAAGCAGGTTTTCAAATACCTTTCCTAATAGTTCAGGGTCTAAGGCAATTTCTTGATCTATAGGAGTGTTTTCGTCAATGGTAAAATTGTAACTATTCAAAATTTCTATCAATCCTCTAACCGGTTTGTTTGAACCAAGACCATATTGAGAGAGGTCAACTTTTTCTTCATTCTTTTGAAAGAATAAATAGTCAGGAATGATTGCTTGCTTTGCCGGGTTTCTTGAAAATCCATCAACATAAATGACTTTTCCACTTTCGTCTTCTTTATCAAGACAATCAAACAAACCTCCATTTAAGAAAGGGATGTCTTTGAAAAGTTTTAGGACCTCGTTTTTATCAATTAAAAATTTATCCGCATAACGATAAAGATTTTTGACGCCATATTCTTTTTTATTAGCAGGATAACCTTTATCTTCTGCAAATTTCCTTTCGTTCATTTT
Organism: Vermiphilus sp.; assembly: GCA_020722805.1. GTDB lineage: Bacteria > Ratteibacteria > UBA8468 > B48-G9 > DTJG01 > DTJG01. Next base: position 2,580 of record DYKA01000036.1, on the reverse strand, counting down.
CTGGTTTAGTGTGGCGAAGAATAGATTTTGCAATACAGCATTATAAAAGTTAGATGCTTTTTTATCTTTCATAAAGTCCCGTATAATTCTTGCAAGTTTCTCTTTTGAAAATAAATCCGATGGAACTAAGCCTTTTTCTTTTAAGAACCAGATAAAGATAATCCTTGTAATTAAACGAATGAGATTCGTTGCATTGCGTATCTCTTTATCTTTGGTAGGCTCGGCACTGTATTTATAATCCTCGGGAAATTTAATTTTACCTGCCTGTGCGTCTTCGCACGCAGACAGGTTCATTGCCCAGAAATACCAAGTCTGTATCTCACTATAGAACTGCTTTGTAACTGGCTCAACAGAAAATGCCTCTTTGATTTTTTCTAACGAAGAAAAGTCTCCTTCTCCAACCTGTTTAAGAAATGTTTTGTTTGTTAATTCAGGTCTTACAAAATAAGTAAAACGACGAAAATTACTCCAGTCCCTTCTCCTGCCTAAATAATTGGTGTATATTAAACTAAAGCGAAAGTTACCTTGTGTATCATAGAAAATAAAAATTGCGGCATCTGCCTGTTGTCCTTTTAATATCTTTTTACCTAATTCGTATTGCGCCTTTTTGCCGGAGCGTTCAGTAAGTTCTTTTTTAACTAAAAATGAACAAATAATTAAATCTCCGTCTTCAAGTTTACCTTCGGCTAATTTTCTTCCTTGTGTAAAATTGTCATCAGTTTCAATATAATCTATTTCTTCGTTGGGGAATCTTAATTTGTTGTTTTTGACGCGGAAAAAAGTTATAAATTTATCAGGTGAGAAATTATTAATAATATCTTTTAAAATTTCTTTGCTCATTTTGGTTCCTTGATAACCATCCAGTAGCCACCTTTATCAGGACCCATACGTTTGATATAGCCTTCATCTTTTAGTTTCTTTAAGTTCCACTCAACTCCTCTCCGAGTTAGCCCTGTTTTATGCATAATTTCTTTTTGGGTAATCTTGGGATTATCTCTGAGTAAAGTTAATATTTTCTCCACAGTTTTCTCCACAGTTTTCTCCACAGTCTTCTTGGGAGTTTTGGGAATAGTTTTTTCTTTGGCAAGTTTTAAATATTCATAACTTTGCTTAAAGGTTACATAGAAGTAATTTTCGTTAAATTCTATATCAGGAAAGGGCGCATTTTCTTTTTTGCAGACTTCGCGTATCCTATCAAAACCTGTGCCCATTTTTTCACCAAAGTGAATTTTAGCGAATAAATCTGCAATAATATGATTTCTTCTGAATACAGTTTTACCAAAAATAAAATTAGATGGTTTCTGCCAATAATTTTCAATTCTGATTTGATCAGGCAAGAACCGCAGAATATTATTATGTCCGTGTTCAAAATAATACTTATGCATTACCGAGTTTATTACTGCTTCTCTGATAGCGTCAAAAGGATATTCATAAATATTTTCTCTTTGAGGCCTACCTGTAAAGCGGTAGGCTACTTTTGTATACAACCGAACAAATTTCATCACCTCTTCTACAATTTCAAATAAACTCCCTTCTATTTCTTTCCTGTCTATAATATCAACTCCGGCAGTATCTTTAAATAAGGCAACTGTAAAAACCGACCAGGGGATAAATTTCTGGGGTTCTTTGGCAAAGAAAAGTATGCCTGCATTATTGAAATATAATTTGCCTTCTTGTGGTTCAGCAACACCTAAACTTATAAGAATCTTTTTGGTATTGCCAATTTCAGATATTCCCGCTAATTGCATAAATATTTTAAGTTTATTCTTATCAAAATCTTTTGGATAACTAAATTTTGGTTCAATAAGTTCATCAAATCTGATTTTTCCTTCTGATTTAAAAATTTCAATAATTTCATTTCTTGTCATCTTCTGGGAATTAGGGCCTATCCGTTTGAAAAATCCAGAAGAACACGCATAAGGTTTATCTGTTCCCTCACGAACATTCACTATTAATATGTTGTCAATTTCTTCCAGTAAGATAAACGGTTCGGGTTTACAATTATTTACAATATCTTGAATCTGTGATTTTAATCTATTATTAATAGATATGCCTTTGGGCTTTCCCTCATCAGTTATACCGATGAAAATCCTACCCCCTGAAGCATTGGCAAAGGCAACAATTTCTTTATCCAGGCCAGCAGTGTTTTCTTTAAACTCAACCTTGTATCCTTCGCCTTCTTTTAAAATTAGTTTTAATTCTTCTTTTGTCATATTATTTTTTGATTTTCTATTGCTACGATAATTTCTTTAGTTAAATCTCTATATCGGGCTTTTTCTTTTTCCAAATAATTTTCGCCAAGTTCTTCTATTAGGGCTTTGATTTCCTTAATTGATTTTTCAATCTCTCTTTCATCACTGCTTTCCAGACCCGTCTGCCGTACCAACGGCACAGGCAGGTTGGCTATACGACGTAAAGTATAATCAGGTAATGTTCCATAGTCCAGAATATCTTCCAGTAAAACCTTAAGAAAATCTTTGAGTTCAAAAATTCTTTCATCGGGAATATGATTAATAAAAGTTTTAAGATTGTTTATTGCCTGCTGTTCCAAACTTCTTTCACTTATAGGTAATGAACGGG
>DYKA01000152.1 GCA_020722805.1 Vermiphilus sp. | reverse complement strand
AAATAATTTTAATTTTGCAGTTTACAATTTGCATTTTGCATTGAATATTTTGTAAACCGTGTTTACTGATTATTTATGAGTTAATAATTACGAAAGGAGTGGATTGTGGTGGATATTGATGTTTTTCAAAAAGCAGAAGTTTTAACAGAGGCACTTCCTTATATCCAGAAGTATAAAGGCAAGATTTTTGTTATAAAAATTGGAGGAGCAATTCTTCGTGTTGAAGAGTCAAGAAAAAATATACTTCAGGATATTGCTTTTTTCAATGCGGTTGGAATAAAAACTGTGGTGATTTGTGGCGCAGGTCCCACGATAACAGAAGAGATTGAGAAGCGGGGCCATAAGGTAACCTTTGTTGAAGGCTTGAGAGTAACTGATGCCGCTGCTTTGGAAATTGCTGTTGAGATTCTTGGACAGGCAAGAGATAATCTTGTAAAGCAACTTATAAACGTATTTAAGACTCCTGCTTTTTCTCTTAAACCAGAAGATGGACATATCATTGCCAGAAAGATTCACTGGCAAAAAGGAGACGAGATTGTTGATTTGGGCTTTGTGGGGCATGTAGAAAGTATCAACACTGATATTATTAAGAACCTGCTTGAAAAAGGTGTTGTTATTTTTGCGCCAATAGGAATATCAGGTGATGGGCAGAAATATAATATTAATGGAGATTCTGTTTCATCTTCTGTTGCTCAATCATTGGATGCGGAGAAACTCATCTTTGTTAGTGGAATAAGAGGCGTGATGAGGAATATTGATAATCCGGATACCTTAATTTCTGTCCTTACTTCAGTTCAGGCTGAAAAACTTATTGAAGAGGGTGTAATTTGTGGGGGTATGATACCAAAGGTAAAAGGTGCAATTGCAAGTTTGAAAGGCAAAGTGCGAAAGGTTCATATTGTAAGCGGGAATATTGCTCATTCTCTTATACTTGAGGTCTTTACAGAACAGGGTGTTGGTACAGAAATTGTAATGGAAGATAAAAATGGATAATTTAACGGTTAAAGATTACTATCAGAGATATATAATAGGATGCTACGGCAAAGAGGATTTTGTTTTTGTAAAAGGTAAGGATGTGTGGTTATGGGATATCAATGGGAAAAAGTATCTTGATTTCTTTCCAGGGTGGGCTGTTAGTGGTCTTGGACATTGTCCGAAGGAAGTTGTAAATGCAGTGTGCAAACAGGCAAAAAAACTTATGCATGTCGCAAACAATTATTACATTGATGTCCAGGCACTATGCGCTAAAAAACTGATTGAAATCTCATTTGATGGGAAAGTATTTTTTTGTAATAGTGGCGCAGAAGCAAATGAAGCAGCAATCAAACTCTGCCGTCTTTATGGTTCAAAAACCGGTAGATATAAAATTATTTCAATGAAAAACTCTTTTCACGGCAGGACCCTTGCAACAGTTACTATGACAGGTCAGGAGAAATATTCAGCTCCATTTGTGCCTCTGCCAGAAGGATTTGGTTATGCTGAATTCAATGACATTTCTTCACTGAACTCCAGCATTGATGATAAAACAGTCGCAGTAATAGTTGAACCGATTCAGGGTGAGGGTGGAATAAATGTTGCAGACAAACAATATCTCAAACATTTAAGGGAAATCTGCAACCAGAAGGACCTGCTTCTTATTTTTGATGAGGTTCAAACAGGAATGGGAAGAACCGGACATTATTTTGCATTTCAGCATTTTGATGTTGAACCTGATATTATGACTCTTGCAAAAACCCTTGGTGGAGGATTTCCTGTTGGAGCAATGATTGCAAAAAAGGAAATTGCGGATTTAATGGTTCCTGGAACACATGCCTCAACTTTCGGTGGAAATCCTCTTGCGTGCAGTGCTGCTATAGCAGTGATTGAAACAATTCAGAAGAAAAAACTTCTTGAGAATGTCTCGTTTCTTAGTTTGTATTTGATATCAGAATTAAGAAAACTTCAGGGGAAATTTCCTGTTATTAAAGAAGTTAGGGGCATTGGTTTTATGGTTGGAATGGAATTAAAAGTTCCTGCTGCGAAATTTGTTGCAAGATGCAGGAATAATGGCCTTCTTTTAAACTGCACCCACGAGACAGTTGTAAGAATAATGCCTCCGCTTGGAATTAAAAAATCACATCTCATAAAAGGGCTCAGTATCATCAAGAAATCACTGGTTGAGGAATTCGGCAATTAACTGTTATACAAACTTTTGCACGAAATAGGAAAACACAAAGTAAGGAGAAACAATTTTAATAA
>DYKA01000151.1 GCA_020722805.1 Vermiphilus sp. | reverse complement strand
AGAAACTCTTTCAAAAAACAGGAAGGTGTTACCTATGTATCTCAACTTCTGCAATATACGGTTGTCAGGTTTACAATTTTTGGTTTTTCATCATATAATTTCAGTATGGATGACGAACTTTTTGAAGAGAAAAAAAACAGGGACAGGGATTTTGTAGAACCGCTTGCCTATAGAATGAGACCTTCCACACTTGATGAGTTTGTAGGACAAAACCATATTCTAAACAAGGATAAATCTCTTTACAAATTGATTATTGCAGATAAACTTTCAAGTTTGATTTTTTATGGTCCGCCCGGCTGCGGCAAGACAGCCCTTGCAATGGTTATTGCAAGAAACACAAAGAAGCACTTTGTCAGTTTGAATGCGATTACAGCAACAGTGAATGATTTGAGAGGCATTGTTGAGCAGGCAAGATGGAGAAGAAATAAACAGGGAGAAAGAACAATTCTTTTTATTGACGAGATATCTCATTTTAATAAACTCCAGCAGGATGCTTTGATGCCTGATGTGGAAAGTGGAACAATAGTGTTAATAGGTGCAACCACACATAATCCATTTTTTTCTATAAACAGACCACTTGTCTCTCGCTCAATGGTTTTTGAATTCAAACCGCTGAATAACGAAGACATAAAGACCATTATCCACAGAACTTTGTCTGATAGGGAAAGAGGTCTTGGAAATCAAAACATAAAGATTGATGAGGATGTCATTGATTATATTGCAAATTATTCAAATGGTGACGCACGACGCGCACTGAATATTCTTGAAACATCTGTCAACATCGGGAAGAAAAAAGAAGATTCAATTGTCATTGATATGGAAACAGTTGTTGAACTGGTTCACAGAAGATATATTGGTTATGACAGAGAAGACGAACACTACAACACGATTTCTGCTTTTATAAAAAGCATCAGGGGTTCAGACCCTGATGCTGCATTATACTGGCTCGCAAAGATGCTTGCTGGTGGCGAAGATCCGGCATTTATAGCCAGAAGAGTTCTTATTGCTGCTTCTGAGGATATTGGAAACGCTGACCCTATGGCAATTGTCGTTGCTGCTTCTGCTTTAACTGCTGTGGAACACATTGGTATGCCAGAAGCAAGAATATGTCTTGCTCAGGCAACAATCTATCTCGCCACTGCACCAAAGAGCAATGCAAGTTATCTTGCAATTGAAAATGCTGCTGCTTGGATTGAGAAAGAAACAATACAGGAAGTTCCGGACCACTTAAAGTCAACCGGATACAGTGGCGCAGAAAAACTTGGACACGGCAAAGGTTATCTCTATCCACATGACTATAGAGGACATTTTGTTTCACAGGACTATGTAAGGAAAAAGATTTCATTCTATAAACCATCTGACTCCGGGTACGAGCGCAGGATAAAAATTTTCTTGCAGAGGATTGAAGCAATGCGTCAGAGGGAAAACAAGGAGAAAAATGAAGAAAGATATAAGAGAAAAAATTCTGGGCCATCTTGAAAATCTTACTCTTGAGCAATGGAGACAGCAAAGTAAAAAAGTCCTTGATAATTTTCTATCTCTGCCTGAATATAAAAACTGCTGGACACTGATGGTTTATGTTTCTTTTGATAAAGAGGTTGATACAATACCTATTATTAAGGATGCATTGAGCAAAGCGAAAACACTCTGTGTGCCGAAGGTTGACTGGAAGAATTTGAGTATGAAACCAGTTCAGATATTCAACAATGATGACATTGATTTTTCAACAAAAATTCCTCACCCCCTGTCTGATGCTGAAGTCAGCCCTGCTGATATTGAATTGATAGTGGTGCCTGGTATTGCTTTTGACAGGAATTTCAACCGGCTTGGAAGGGGCAAAGGATTTTATGACAGGTTTCTTCCTTTGTGCAATGGAACAAAGATTGCTCTTGCTTTTGATTTTCAAGTTCTTGATACCATTCCTGTCAATGAAAATGATGTTCCTGTGGATATTATCATTACGGAAACAGAAATTTTAAGATAAATATTCAGTTAACACCCTTACTAAATATTCAATGCAAAATGCAAATTGTAAACTGCAAAATTAAAATTACAAAAATCAAAATTATTTAATCCTTATTACATTTTTCACTTTGCAATTTTCACTTTGCACTTTGCAATAAAATGTACTTACCTGAGTATTTACTAGTTTTTAATGCTTTTAACTTTGTGCCTCTGTGCCCCTACTTTAGGATTACATCTTTGAAAGTTTTAACTTTGAGGCATTGGAATTTCAATAT